>NZ_QUGQ01000029.1:0-33058 GCF_003479155.1 Blautia sp. AF19-1 | reverse complement strand
GCCGCCGCCCGCCATCGAGCAGAGTTTTACACCTAATTGGGGATAAAACAGTTTATGGCACTGCTCATTTTTACGCATCGCTGCTGCCTCATGTGCTTTGGATGCATAACTGTTTTTCCGCATATCCAGATTTGTCACCATGGTATCGTACGGATTCGTTACCGTAGCAGAATGACCCCAGGTGTGCTCTGCATATAAAAGAGAATTATCGCCATATGCCTGAATCAGTTCTTCGTTATGTACCCCTGTTTTTTCTTCCAGTCGGTCGCAGATATGGTTCAGTCGTACGGCCTCTTTGTAATGTTTCACCGCATATGGTGTACTTCCAACGCCATTGCCCCACCAGTCATTGATGGCACCTCGATACACCGGTGCATCCTGCACTTTATCCCGGATCTTGTCATACAATTCCTGAAGCGTCACCATATGCCTGGTGACTTCTTCGCCATATTTTTCATTAAACAGCGCAACCGTATCTGCAATGGCCGGGTTGATCGGCGCATTATCCGAAAAAACGCCGGAAACACTGGTGATATAGAAATCGTACGGATAACCGTTTTCTTCATATTCCTTTATGCTCGCAGCCAGATTCGTGTGCAGATTTTCCAGAAGTCCTGTCACATCACCATTCTTTTTGCCGAAGTAGTTTTCCGTCATAAAATTAACATTTTTGTTCAGAACAATGCCGAGGGCATTTCCCAGGTTATAATGCTCACCATTCCATACCAGCAGACGCTGTCCGTTCTCATTTTCCCAGAAATACGGTTTCTGGTTCTGATACAGCGGATACATGCCGTGATGGGTATGGATATTGGTATACAAAAATTCTACTCCGTTTTCGATCAGGGCATCGCGCTGTCCCATGGAGATACCATTAATATCTGCAATCATGGCTGTTTTGATCTGGATTCCTTTTTCGCCGCAGATTTCCTGCATCGTATGGATTTTTTCTTTCAGATATTTGCAGTCGGCAAGATCATTAAAGTTCAGATAATTGGCAGACAGACCGATGTTCCCTTTTTTTACAAGATCGAAAAACTTTTCTTTTTCTTCCTCCGTTGCCATTTTGAAAAACTGCTCCACGCAGTACCATGTCTCACAGTTCCATTTCAGATCTTTCTGGGTTGTGTTGTTTTTGATTCCATTTTCAATCAGTTCGACCGCCCTGCGGATGTTGTTTGCCTGATTGTAGATAACCTGCTCCTGCAGATCGGTGTAACCCACGTCAGTGTGGGAATGATGTACGATGTAGACTTCTCTGATTTTGTGTGTCATTTGCTATTTTCTCCTTTTTATGCTAGAATGCTAACAATTGTTCTTGCAGTAATGCCATATCATTCATTTATCAATGATTTATTTTTAAAATTATTATATTCACAGAAGAATGTATAGGTGGAAACGACTTATGAATGAAAACGAATTACTTATTAAAAATCGCCTCCGGGAGGCAACTGTCATTCTCGAACGTGCTAATCTGATTATTTGCGATGAATCCTGGAAATGCGATTCCTCTCGTCCTCCTTTTTCCAGCTTTCAGCTGGTAATACAGGGGGAAGGCACAGTTCAGGTCGACCAGACAGTATTGCATCCTCACGCAGGTCAGTTATATCTGCTCCCAGCCTGTACGCATCAATCTTTTTTTACAAATGTTCAAAATCCCTATCGCACCTATTTTTGCCATTTTCAGATTACCTGTCAGCAAACGGACCTCTTTCAGCTGGTTCAGTTTCCTCTTTGTGTTGATGCTAAAGACCCGCAAAAAGCACAGCGAATTTTTCAGGACATTATTCAATCCTGTAAGCAGACGGATATTTCTTCCGCTTTGAAGGCCAAACAGGCTGTCTTTCATCTGCTCTGCTATTATTTTGAATGCTGCCCGCCTGGAAGTGTCTCTTTCATTCCACAATCCTTTGATTCTCCACTTTCCAGTGCAATTGCCTATGTTGAAACACATCTGCATGAGCAGATTACCGTACAACAGATGGCAGAAGTGGCCGGCTACCATTCCAGTTACTTTACAAAACTATTTCAGACCCACATGGGAATTTCTCCTGGACAGTTTATTCTGCAGAAAAAAGTGGAAACTGCAACGCTGCTTTTAACTTCTACAGATCTGCCCATTTCCAAGATTGCAGATACACTCGGTTTTGATAACCAGTTTTATTTTTCAAATTTTTTCAAAAAGCAAACCGGCATGGCGCCATCTTCCTACCGCCGTTTATATCTGTGCTCTTGTTTGGATTCTTAAAATATTCTTCTGTTCTCCTGTGCAAAAAGAGTTTAGCACAGGAGAATCTCCAATAACATACATTATTCTTCCTGAAATATATAAAATTCTACGTTCTTTTTTCCATGCAGCTACCATAAGTTTTTATCACTTTTCCCTTATCGCACTGATGCTACCAGCATTTTAATCGTCTCGCCTTTTTTCGGTACAATCCGATACGTTCCGACCGCTGCCGGAACAATGGCGGTTTCTGCGTAATGTACCGTAAACGGTGCAAAGCTTCCATCCACGCTCTCAATCGTAGCACTGCGTCCATCCACCAGGTTCATGACGTGAACGGTGTCATCCATGGAAACGGTGTACACTTCCGAAAGTGTGTAGCGCATCGTATCGATAAATTCGCGGCTGTGCAGTCCGGTGCGCTCCACTTCACAGTTTTCTGTTTTTTCCAGTGTTTTCTGCTGGCCGACGATATTGTCGTACACCCATTTGGTATCGCGGTTCCACTGGATATTTTTCATACCGTGGTCGAGGTGGATCGGACGCGGCAGTCCATCCATGCCAAGGCGGCCCCAGTCCCAGAGTTTGAAGGTAAAGATATACGGTGTCGCACTGATCTCCAGCACCATCGTGTTTTTTCCTGAGCAGTGCACCGTTCCTGCCGGGATCAGCACATGATCGTGTTTTTTGGCCGGGATTTTGTTGACATATTTTTCCGCAGGGAAAAGTTCTTCTCCTTTTTCTGCTGCACGGAGTTCCCGCTCCATCTCTTTTTTATCCACGCCTTCTTTGAGGCCGAGGTATACATACGTTTCCTCGTCTTCATCGGCATCCAGAAGATAGTAGCTCTCATCCTGCGTATATGGCATGCCGAATTTTTCATAGATATATTCGGTCAGCGGATGTACCTGCAGGGAAAGGTTCTGGCCGCCCATCGTATCCAGCAGGTCAAAACGGATCGGGAATTCTGCGCCGAACCGGCCGTGGACTCTTTCACCCAGCAGTTCATGCGGCGCATAGAAGACAAGATCCTGTGCCGGTACTTTTAAGACTTTTCCGCCGATTTCCAGATTCAGGCTGTTTTCCTCCGGAACTCCGTCAAAGCTCCACGCGAAATTTTCCTTCAATGCATCCAGACCAAAGTTTTCCTTCATCCACTGACCGCCCCATACGCCAGGGTCGAAATACGGCTCCATACGAAATGGCTGTCTGGCAAGCTGCTGCAGTGCGCCTCGGAAGGCATTTCCCGTTGTAAGAACCGGTGCATTTTCTTTCTCCGTATCCAGAAGATACGTGAATTTTTCATACCGCTCTTTTTTATAGCGATCCGCCAGACGCCATTCAATGAAAAATCCCCGTTTATATTTCGTCAGGATCGGATCATTATAATTGGTACTGTGCCAGTTTGGCATGCCGCTCCGGTAGCGGAGCTGAACTTCCCAGCGGGTCAGATCACAGTAAACAAGAACATCTGCTTCGGCCAGAAGCTCTGTCGCTGTACCAACGATCACGATCAGACCACCGTTTGTATCTTTTTCTTCCGCACATTCTGTCTCAATTGCTTTTTTCATGGTTTCCAGCTTTTCGCTCTCAAACCAGGTGTCTATGGTTTTATGACACATAATGCCGAAAACACGGTCATCGGTGATGTAATCGTTAAATTCTCTTAACAGCGTTTCTTCGTCTTTGGCACAGTCTTCGATATCAAAAATCCGGTCCGGCTGCAGCGCATTGGTCAGTTCCATTATTTCTTCTTTTCGTACACCCGGGTACAGATCAAAGGAAAGAATACAGGTTTTCTTTTCTTTCTTTTCTTTCTTTTCTTTCTTTTCTTTCTGTTTTTCCTGAACCGCCAGTTTTAATTCTTCGATGATCTCCTTTTTTTCATCCCAGATTTCATTTTCGTATCCTGTGATCTTCATTTGCGGATGTAATTCGTAGTTTCCATATTTCTTTTTTAAATTCATTTGGATTCTTTTCCTTTTCTTAATTTTTCTTCCATCCATTGGGTTGTTTCCTGCGCCGATCAGACCTATCATCTTTGTTTCAACGCTTTCGCATCTGGCGGATTTCGCACTTCTGTCCGGTTTCGTTTTTTTACATGTCATATGTTTACAGTTCCACCGTGTACTTATAACGATTTCCCGGATAATAGCAGATCGAATATTCAAAAACCTCGCCGCCCTTCCGAAATGTCTGCCGTGTCCGGATAAAAATAGGCATCTGCGCATCAATTTTCAGTGCTTTCTGCACCTCTTCCGATGGAAGTGCCGCCTCAAGCGTATCCCGGCCGGATTCAATATAGATTCCATGCTCCTCCCACAGATACTGATACAGCGATTCCATGTATGGCTCCGGCTCTGTTGGCAGTTCGCAGATTTTTTTCAGATACGTAATGGTATAGACCATGGGTTTTCCCACAGCATTCCTCACACGTTTCAGGCAATAACATGGCTCCGTCAATGGAATCTGCAGACTTCTTGCTACCGTTTCCCCGGGACTGATCAGTTCCATCTTGCAGTATGTTGTCTGCATTTCGATATGATGCTTTTTCATTTCTTCCGTGAAGCTGATGACACCTTCCATCTGCTCTTCGACTTTCTCGTAGACAACATCTGTTCCGATGCCGCGCCGTGCACGGGCGTAACCGCTCTGTACCAGATTCGTCATCGCCTGGCGTACTGTCACACGCGAAAGCTCGTACTTTTCCATCAGCTCTTTTTCTGTTGGCAGAAAATCTCCTTTTTTGTACGTGCCGCATTCGATCTGCTGTTTCAGAATCTGTTCCAGCTGCGCATACAGCGGCGGTGCTCCCGGATTTCTATCCATTTTTGCAGTTTCTCCTTCTTCTTTTCTCTCCATAGCATTGTATTTTTGTTTCTGAAAATATTTTTGCTCTATTGTGTTTTTTCAGGAAACTGTGACAACAGGCCTTCCATGGCACGGCCGGATGTTTCCGTTTCTATCTGAATCCGAATCTTTCTTTTCTCGCACTCTCTTTCCAGTTCTTTTCCAAACCAGGAAAAACTTTTTGCAATCTGTCCGCCCAGAAGCAGCAGATCCGGCTGATATTCCTCCAGCACAGGAAGAAGGCCAGCCGCCACATCTGCTCCAAATCTTCTCCAGACTTCTTCTGCCTCCATGTTTCCCGCTTTTACCAGACCATACAATTCTTTTCCACTCCACACTTTTCCTGTCACAGCCAGGCTAATCTGCTCCAGCCCGCGCACAGAAAGATAATCGTCCAAAATGGAATCTCCAAACGGCTGTTGATAAATCCATCCATTTTCCGGCACACCTTTTCCCGTTTTCACTGTTTTGCCGTTTTCTACAAAAGCAGATCCGGCGCCGGTTCCGATGCAGACGCACAGAATTTTATCTACATCACGACAGTTTCCGTACCAGCTTTCTCCCAGTGCAAATGCTTCAATGTCATGTAAAAACAAAAATCGTGCTGATCCAAGTTCCGGCACGCGCGCCTTGATTTCTCTTTCCAGTGGAATCCCGTAAATGGCATCGTACTTATTCAGTCCCTGCATCCGGCTGATTCCATTTTCATAATCAAACGGACCCGGAATCGCCATCCCGACTCCGACAACACTTCCGTCTGCTTCTATCATCAGTTCCCGGCAGATCTTTGCAAAATTGTCCAGAATCTTCTCTGTGCTCTTCTGCGCCTGTGCTGGAAATTTCCGGATTTTCGTTCTTACTCCATTTCTGTCCGACACACTTCCTTTGATTTCCGTTCCGCCAACATCCAGAAGGATATACTTTTTCTGCTCCATCCCGCTTCCGTCCCTTTTCATCTTTTCCCCTGTATTTTTTCTGTTTATATGCCACTAGAATCTCATTTCTTTGTATTGGTTCTCCTGCCACCTTGTTATAATGTTATAACCTATTCATTTTTCTGTTGCAAGCGCCTGTCTGCAATTTTGTCTGCTTTTGCAAAACTTTGTGAAAACGCGATAATACGTTTTATGCACTTGGCGCAGAACGCAAAAAATCCCCTGTTTCCGGGGTTTTTTATACACTCCGGACAGAGGATTTTTCTTATTTTCTACTTATTTCAATACATTTTCCAATTTAACAAAAAGGTTATTCATCTCCTGCACCACACTCTGCAGACTCTTTTCCCCGACATAGTTTCCAATCGCAAACAATGCCTTATACAAAAAATTAACCGCCCCCTGCAATTCTTCGTTTTGCTCTTTTGTTTCTTTCCGAAGCTGCTGCAGTTTTTCTGCCATCGGAAACAATTCCGCAAGAATCTGCTCTTTTCGTGCCCGGTCCGACGGTTCATCTGTCTCCATTTCTTCGAGATCATAGTTATCTGTTCTGCCGCATTTTCCCTTGCACACTGCGCAATCCGGATTCAGACGGTTCTTTTCTGCCTCCACGCGTACAATCCAGGATTTCCCCTCTTCTTCCCTCAGCTCTTTTTCCGGATTTGCCGCACAAATTCCGCCAAGCAGAATCTCATGCGTGGCTTTGTCCGGGCGGTGACCATTGCTGTCACCGCTGGAAAACTCCTGCGATTCACCTTTTGCTGCTTCTCCTCTTCCATCTACCGACCGGGCCAGACCGATCAGCGCACCAAGAAGCTCCTCTTGTATCTTCGTCATACTCATTTTTCTAATACCTCTTACCGAGCTTTTCATTTTTTCGTCTTACATATTCCACAAAGCAGAATGTACCAATTGTAAAAATACTTTTAAGGGCACACGCTAATTACTATATCTGATTTTCTACAAAATTTCCCCCTCCGTAGAAATCACCACGGTTTTCACCGGAATCTTCTTTCCACTCTCTTTCAGCGCCATCTTCACGGCACGCTCCATTCCTGCGCAGCACGGAACCTCCATGCGTGCAACCGTGATACTCTTAATATCATTCCGCATGAAAATCCGCGCAAGTTTCTCGGAATAATCGACATCGTCAAGTTTTGTACAGCCTACGAGAACGACATGATCCCGAATGAAATCCTGGTGGAAGTTTCCATACGCATACGCTGTACAATCCGCCGCAACGAGAAGGTCTGCTCCTGCAAACATCGAAGCCCGCTCCTGCACCAGCTTGATCTGCACCGGCCACTGGCGGAGCCGGGACGGAACTGCTGCAGAATTTTCCTGCGCATCTGCACGGTTAATCGCCCAGCTGTTTTCACCTGCTTTTCCTGCTCCAGTATTCTCCTGCCCGGCCGCCTCTTTTGCCTTCCGCTGGTTCTCTTTTACCGCCTCCTCATCGTACGGCAGCGCCTCCCGCTCCACAAACGAAATCGCATCTGCCGGACAAACCGGCAGGCAGTCGCCGAATCCGTCGCAGTAGTCATCCCGGATCAGCTTTGCCTTCCCGTCAACCATCGCAATCGCACTTTCATGACAGGCATGCGCACAAAGCCCGCATCCTGTACATCTGTCTTCCTCTATCTGAACAATTTTTCGAATCATCACTGAATCTCCTTTTTTCTCTTTGTTTCTCAATACCTGTTTGTTTCTCAACCATGATATCATACTTTATCCCTGTTTTGACAGTTGTTTTTTTTAGTAGTTTTTTCCTACAATACCAACTCTTCGTCCAAAGCCAGCGAATAAATAATCTTCTCTTTCACCTTTTTTCCTGTCGTCCGCTCCAGTGCCTGCTGGTAGTAGGCGAGCTGTTTTTCATACCGCTTTTTCAGCTCCCCGACTTCTTTCACACGGTCCGTTTTGTAGTCCACAAGAACAATCTCATCCCCCTCCGGGAACCATGCGTCAATGATTCCCTGCACGAGAATGGTTTCGTCTTCCGGATAGGACGGATCTGCCTCACTTGCCGGAACGGACATCACAAACGGCTGCTCCCGTTTCAGGGTTTCATTCAAAAAGGCATTCCGCATCCGCATTCCAACCGGACTTTTTGCGAAAGCGAGGATCGATTTGAAATAAATGCATTCCGCTGCTTCTTTCGTCATCTTTCCTTCTGCAATCAATTCCTCCGTCTGTGCCATCAGCTCTGTGATGCTGTACGCTCTGCGGTAATCGAGACATTCCAGCAGGCGGTGGTACGCCGTTCCGCGGTCAGAGCCCGTCAGAGCCGCAACATGATCCTTTTTCAGAAAGCCCGGCACAATTGGTACGAGTTCTTCCTGCGCAAACAGCTCTTTTCCGATTTCGGATTCCTCCATCCCGGCCTTCTTCAGCTGTGAAACGGTAACCTTTACCGGAATCTGTTTTTCCTTCTCATACGGATACTGGTAGGCAAACCGCTCCTCCACAAGTTCCTTCAGCGCTGCTTCTCTCGGCGGCTGCTTCGGAATTTCCATGATTTTCTGCTCATTCACCGCGCGCTCCATCTGATGCAGCACCTCTCCCTCAACAAGTCCTGCCGGTGATACAAGGCGGATCGTTACCGGAATTTTCTCTGCATACAGCGGATTGTCCACATTCCCTGCCAGACCGAATTGTTCATACAGCCCGTCGAAACACCGGTTTCTCGAAAATGCCGGCAAAATCCAGTCGAGATACCCGGATGCACTGCTCAATGTCTGATACGACAGCAGCTCCTCCTGCCGCCCCGCATGCGCCGCGCACTGCTTCACGCGGCTCTCCAGCTTCGACGCCATGCCCGTCATAATCAGCTTCTCCTTCGGTCGCGTCATGGCAACGTAAAGCACCCGCAGCTCCTCCGCCAGATTTTCCAGCTTCATGCTCTGCCGGATGATCTGCCGCGGCAGTGTCGCCTGACGGACGCGGTGCTCCGGATCGATCGCATCCGCGCCGATGCCCATCCGGGAATGGAGTACAAGCGCCGCACGGCTGTCCATCTGGTTAAACGATTTGCCCATGCCCGAGAGGAACACAACCGGGAATTCCAGTCCTTTACTCTTGTGAATACTCATGATACGCACCGTGTCTGCGCTCTCCCCGTAAATATTCACCTCGCCGAAATCGACTTCATACTTCTGAAGCTGCTCGATATAACGGATAAAGTTGAACAGTCCACGGTAACTCGTCGCCTCAAATTCCACCGCCTTTTCCACCAGCATCTCCAGATTTGCCCGCCGCTGTACGCCGCCCGGCATCGCGGATGCATAGCCGCCGTAGCCCGTCTCCTCGAGAATCTGTGTGATCAGCTCATGGATCGGCGTATACGGCACGCGGCTTCGCAGCATTTCCAGCTGCTCCAGAAAACTTCCAAGCTTCTTCCGAAGCGCCTCATCTTCCCCTTCTGCCGCATATTTTCCACACGCCTCATAAATTTTTACGTCTTTATCCACACAACGCACCGCAGCAAGCTCTGCATCAGTGCATCCGCAGATCGGCGAGCGTAAGATTGCCGTAAATGGAATCTCCTGGCATGGATTGTCACACAGATGCAGGTAATTCAGCACCGTCACGATTTCCTGCGTGGAAAAGTATCCCGTTTTTGATGTGCTGTACGCCGGAATTCCCGCCGCCTGCAGTACGCGCGAAAACGTCTCCGCCCATCCGCTGACCGCACGAAGCAGAATTACGATATCGCGGTACTGAATTTTCCGGTATTCCCCGGTCTCTTTGCCCACGACTTCCTCATTTCCGACCATCTCGCGGATGCGCGCGGCAACGGCAGCCGCCTCCGTTTCCATCTTTGTCTCACGCGACTTATCATCTTCCAGCTCGGGCGCCTTGTCATCCAGCAGAAGAAGTTCTGTTTCATATGCCGCATGCCACGTTTCCGTCTTTTCCTCTTCCATTTCCGGCAATGCAGGAAACGCTGCTCCCGCATGGAGGCTCGCCGCCTCATCGTACGCGATGCCGCCGAGTTCCGGACTCATCAGCTTGCGGAATACATAATTCGCCGTCGCAAGCACCTCCGGCCGGCTTCGGAAGTTTTTGTCGAGATCGATTCTCTGCTGGCTTTCCCCGTCCTTCGCATACGTATGATATTTTTCCAGAAACAGCTCCGGCCGCGCCAGGCGGAATCCGTAGATGCTCTGCTTGATATCGCCAACCATAAACCGGTTCCATCTGCCTTCCTCCTCGCCGGACACTGCATAGAGCAGTGCCTCCTGGATAAAGTTGCTGTCCTGATACTCATCGATCATAATTTCGCGGAACTGTTCCGAAAGCTCCCGCGCCGCATCGGTCCGCACCAGGCAGCCGTCTTTTTGCTGCACGAGAATTTCAAGCGCAAAGTGTTCCAGATCGGCATAATCGAGAATATTTTTGCTCCGTTTTTTCTCCGCAAACGCTTTTGCAAACTGCTCCGTCAGATCAATCAGCACCCCGATGGGCTCCCGGCAGTCGGCAATCTCCTCCGCAATCGCAGCGCTGTCCTTCTCAAAGAACTGCTCTTTTAACTTCTGCAGCTCCTTTTTGCATGCATCGCGCTCCGCCTTTACCTGATCTTTCAGCGTTTCACTCACATCGTCTGCCTTTTTCCGCGAAAGTGCTTTAAACTTCATTCCGGCCATCGCGCGCACCAGTTCATCAAACGATTCTGTTTCCAGCAGTTTTTCCACCATCTGCTGGTCAGAAGCCAGCGCCTCATCATATAAATACGGTCCTCCAGAGCTTACTGCTGTTTTCCGGTTTTCCTGAATCCCTTCCAGAATACTCGAGAGCCGCTTTTTCGCCTCGCTCATCAGCTCCTGTACCCAGATACTCTCCTGCACTACTTCCGGTGAATCCATCTGGTACGCCGCCCGGCACTCTTCGAGCCACTGCTCCGGCCACGGATAACTCATGGAAAATTCATACAGCTTCAGCACGAGCGCGTCGAGTCCGTCATCCTGTTTTCCCGCCGCGTAGCTCTCCACAAACCGTGTAAATGCGGGATCCTTTTCCGTAAAGCGTTCTTCCATGACCTTCTGGATCACATCGCTTTTCATCAGACGGATCTCCCCTTCATCCGCCATGCGGTACACCGGATCGAGATCGATCATCTGAAAGTAATTTTTGATCACGTACGAACAGAATCCGTGAATCGTGCTGATCTGCGCATGGTGAAGCAGGGTCTGCTGCCGCTGTAAATGCTCATTTTCCGGGTTTTCCGCAAGGCTCTGCTGCAGAGCGCGGCCGATTCTCTCTTTCATTTCTCCTGCCGCCGCACGCGTAAAGGTTACGACAAGAAGCTGGTCAATGTCGATTGGATGCACAGGGTCTTTCACCATTGCAAGGATCCGCTCTACCAGAACCGCCGTCTTTCCGGAACCCGCCGCCGCGCTGACCAGAAGATTCCGGTCTCTCGCATCAATGACTTTCTGCTGTTCCGCTGTCCATTTTACTGCCATGTTCTTTCCCTCTTCTTTCTGGCTGATTTTCTTTCCCTCACTTGGAAAAAATGCACCATATTTCACTTTTTCAAAAGCAGTCACTCTTTTTGATCTCTTTGTGCTGTCTCCTGCATTGCCTTCATCAGCAGTTCTGTATCCATGCCCTTTAATTTACGGTATTCATATCCCTGAATTTTCTGATCGAATCCGCAGATTCCCTGATATTCGCAATATGCGCATGCCGTTGCTCCATCCCGCTGAAATGGCGAAATTTTTACATTTCCCGAGAAAATGCCCTCGCCGATCTCACGTACCTTCTTTCTGGTGTATGTCCGAATCACATCAAACTGCTCCGACGATGCCACTTTCGAATAACTCGTATAGCTACCATCCTTCTTCTTTCCAACCGGAATCACATCCGACGTCGTTCCGTCCTCGAGTACACGGTCGAGAAGCTCCACCACCTTCCGATCTGCATTTACAAGGCCATCCATCCGCAGCGCTTTCAGCATCCGTCTGCCCCACGCCTCATCGGTCTCATCTTCTTCCTGATCGAGGATCGGATCATCAATATGATAATAAAATACCCCCGCAGGCTCCACCAGCTTACCCGGATGCTTTTTCTGCTCCAGCTCCACCGCCGCATCCAGATAAACTGCCAGCTGCAGCTGTAACCCATAATAGAGCGCCACCAGGTCAAGCGATGTATTTCCCGTCTTGTAATCGATAATTTTCACATAGACCTTATCGTCCGTCTCACAGAGATCCACGCGGTCAATCCGTCCGCGCAGGCGCATCTTCTCATGCTCCGACAGATCAATGTTGATCGCCGACAGTGAATCCTCCATGGAAAAGGAAACCTCAAACTCTCCCGGCTCAAATTCTCCCTGCCGAATCTGCTGCTGCAGCGCCCACACCGTCCGTTTCAGAATCCGCTTTACGCGGATGATGCGATACTGATTCCGGCTTGAGCTCTGGAAAATCGTGTTTCCGTAATCTGCCATCGTCTCCTCGACGCACTCCTCGATCAGGCGGTCACGGGTATCATCCCCGACAGTCTTCCATGTCTCGCCATTTTCCTGCAGTTTTTTTGAAAACTTTTCGAGCGCTTCATGCATGACCGTTCCCATATCTGCCGCTTTCAGTTCATACTGATCCCGATCGCGGATCTGGAGTCCGAACTCCATAAAGTGGGCAAACGCACATGCCGCATACTTTTCCAGCCGTGTCGCACTGTTTTTCAGGGTATCCCCGTACAGCGCCGATGCCGCACTCCTTCCGATCACACCGTCCGCACAGCGCAGAAAGGCAGCCTTCCGATACGTCTCCGCCGGAATCCCCGCCTCCGGATGTGCCGCATACCAGCGGTAAAGCTCTTCAAACAGCGGATTCATCTCGCCCTCTGCCGCCTTTCCAAGCTCCTCCAGAAACAGTGCCTCCCCGGAACGCGGCATCTCCAGTTTTTCCTCCGGATTTTCTTCTTTTTCGATATCCCGCACCAGAATTTCCGGGAAGAGTTTCCGGATTTCATTGATCAGATACGACGGATTCTGCGCCTCGCCGGACGCGCCCGCTTTCGCAAAGGAAAGGTACAGCCGCTCCGACGGCTTCGTCAGATTTCGGTAGAGATGGAATTTCTGCTGATACATCGTCTCCCGCGCCGTCGGGGAGAGTTTTGCATCCGCGCGCTCCAGCTCCTCGCGGTCATACTCCGAGAGAATACCGCCTCCCGCGTCGTGACGCGGAATCAGCCCGTCGTTCACACCGACGAAAAACAACACACGGATATCCTTCAGACGTGATCTCTCATTGTCACCGATCAGTACCTGGTCCGCGGTCGGCGGAATAATGCCAACAGAAGCCTCTGCAAAGCCAGCCTCCAGAATCTCCTGATACTCTGCCAACGTCATTTTTTCATCGCCAAGCACCTCGACAATCTTGTCTAGCAGTTCCATAACGATGCCATAAATCTGGCTGTATTCTTTTGCAAATGCCTCCTGACCCTGCTGTTCAAACTGACACCGTCGCTCTTCGAGCTTTTCCTGTACCTGATTCTGAACGACAAGCGCATACAATGCCTCCGTCCGTTCCCGCACCGTGGCATCTTTTTTCTTCATCTGTTCCGCAAACGGCTGAACCTCCTCATAGAATTTTTCCCGAAGAAGATTGCGCTGCGGCACTTCATCCGGTTTGATGCTGCGATACCCCCTCGTCCACGTTTCCGCATACGCTTTTAGTCCGCGGATTCCAAGCGCGAGTACATAATTTTCCATCGCATCTGTCTCCGCACGGTTCAGACTCGAGAGACCGCAACGCAGATAACGGAAGACGCTCTCGTAGGAAAAGCTCTGTACCACCATCTCGATCGCCGCGCGCAGAAATTCCACGAACGGATTCATCAGCACAGAATGCTTTTCGTCCACAAAGTACGGAATGCCGCATTTTTCAAAAATTTCCCGCGCATATGTGCCATAAATAGAAAGATCTCCGGTCAGAACGGCAAAATCCTGGTACCGCATCTTCTCCTCACGCACCATGCGCCGGATCAGGCGCACCGTTTCCTCGAGCTCCGCACGTGGAGATGGCGCTACACTAATGTAAATACCCTGCTGTTTCAGATTTTGTCCGGACTCCAAATGCTCCTTTTTCGTTTTCTGTGCATTTTCCAGCGTGCTTGGCCCAATTTCTTTTTTGTTCTTTCCATTTGTTCCTGCCCCTGCTTTTGACTCTGCTCTTTTTCCTGCCTCTGTTCCGACAATCCTTCTTATTCCATATCGAAACAGGTTCTGTTCCAACTGATCCATCATGCTTCCCGACTGAAAACGGCCATATCCCGAGCGTCTGACCCAGATTTCCGGCTCCACTGGGCACCCTGCTTCGTCTGCCGCTTTCATAAGCTGTTGAATCAGCTGGCGGCTCATCGCAAAGAGCTGGTGCGGGATCGCCTTTTTATACGGATCCTCCCGCTCATCCATAATAATCGTCACATAGACCTTTTCACAAAGCCGGAACAGTTTTCCAAGCACACCGATCTGTACTGGCGTAAATCCGGTAAATCCGTCCACCAGTACCTCACTGTTTCGAATGAGTGATGATTCTTCCAGCTTTCCCGCCAGAACTTCCAGCACATCCTCCGCCGTCACGTAGCGATTTTCCAGATATTCTTCAAATGCACGGTAGATTACCCCGGTGTCCTTCAGCTTTGCTGCCAGCAGCTTTTTCTCTCCCGTCTCCTCCGCCCACGTATCAAGCTCGGACGGCGCAATCTGATACTGCTTCAGCTCGGAAATCAACGATTTCATCTGCGAAACTGCGCCGGTTCTCTTTAACGTACTTCCAAGAATCGTCAGCTCCTTTTTCTTCTCCTGTGCAACGCGTTTTACCACAAGACTCTTTCCCGTTTCTTCGAGCACCGGGTACAGACTGCCTCCGGTCTCCTCAAAAATACGGTAAGCCAGACGCTGGAAGCTCAAGATATCAACATTTAAAATACCGCCCGCCGGATGCAGTGACACAAGCTCTTTCTGCGTCTGCATTGTAAACTGCTCCGGCACAATGATCAGATAAGTTTTCTCCGGGTGGCGCATCGCTTCCGCCAGAATTTTCTGATACGCATATCTCGACTTTCCAGCTCCCGAATTTCCCATAATAAACTGCAGACTCATGTTTCGCTCCTCCTGTTCTGATCCACTTCTGCCAAGAAAATAAACATAGCTACAGTATAGCAGACTCCTTTTTTTGATGCAATCAACCTTCAGGCAAACAGTAACCATTTTCTTCCGACAATACTGCCGTATATTTCCAACATAAACGGCCGCTCTTAACAGCTGAAAATATTCAGCATTAAGAGCGACCGTACATTTTAAGATCAATGACAGCGTCATATATTTTTATTATGTTATACTTTTCAAACGTTCCATCAAGGTTTCCATGCGGCACAAAAAAATCGTTGCCGCAAGTAAATCCGCAGCTCCTCCCGGACTCATATTTTTCCGGATACAAATCTGATTCAGTTCTCGCACTTTTTGCAAACCCTCCGCGCAAAAAGCACCACCTGTCTTAAGAATTGCCCTTGCTTCTGTTTGCAGCCATCGCATTTCTTTCTCACTGGTTCTGCTGATGACATTTGTGTCCGTAAGCTCTCCTATAATCTCAAGAAGAATCTGTACATTGATCTGATTTTGATCCCTGTTATTTGCTATATACTGTTTCATATGAGGAACCGTAAGTTCACACAGAATCGGATATCCGCTCATCGCCAGTCCCCGGACTCCTTTCTCGCCCAGATGACAGTAAATTTTTTCTCCATGTGTGATCCCCGAGCTTTGTTTTAGTTTCCTCAGATCTTGTTCTAGCTCTTTTTTTGTCATTTCCATACTGATTCGGCAAACATTCTCCGACTCGATTTTTCCGTAATTTCTCAGGGAAATTCCGGCTGCAGCTGCAAGAATGCCAATCGTAAAAATGATTCCTTTGTGCGTATTGACTCCTCCGGTTGCAGCAAACATTTTTTCTTCCGTCTTTTTTCCTCTTTCTCTGAGAAGGGGAAACAATGTCTTCGGATCTGCCTCCCAGGAATACCCGGCTTCAAACATTGCCGCCAGATCTTCGGCGATCGCCTCTGTACTCTTTTGAAATGTCTGACAGTTCATATCTGTATGCGCACCGGTATCCTCCCGGTCTACTAAGCCTGGTTTTGGTGTTGTATACACTTCCTCCATCAGTGCCTGACTGATCTCAGCAGCTACGCCTCTTTGCAGCTGTTCTTCCCATATGATACCATAGATCTTTTTTCTCAATTCTTCGATCGAATGTTTTCTGCTTCTGCCACACTGGCAGGCCGGGTTGTCGCATAACAGACATTTTCTTTCCGGAAATCCAAGATCCTTTCTGCTGATTTTCGTATTTTCTTTTTCCAATACATCAATATCATACAGTCTCCCGATCTTCGTCTCTTCCAAAGCAATCATAAGCTTTTTCACCTGGCAGCCGTCTGCTTTCACAACCAAATATCCTTCATATCCGGTTATGTTTTCTTGTACCAGCCGGACTTCCGTCGAAATTTTTTCCGTTTCCAGCTTATTCTGTATCTTTTCTAGTCCTTCATAAAAGACCTTTTCGAAAAGTTCATTTACCTTTTCCGGACCCGGAATATTGAGCATAAAGCAGATTAAGGTACCCGGATATTTTTCAAGAAGCTCTTTCTGCGTTGCCACCCTTTTTTCTCGGCTCCACAATACCTGCTCTAAGGAAACCTTATTTTCCGTTTTCATTCTTTTTCCTTTCCAGATAGCGCCAGGTACTTTCCGGAATCATCCCGCAGACGCTTTTTAATTGATTTTCCGCATATCTTTTTCTGACCTCAGATGCACTGATGATCTGGTCTCCATATGTTTTTCGGGGAATTTCATGAAAGCGGATCTGATAGCACGGCAGCTGCTCCCGTAAGCACTGGTTATAGGTATGTGTCACATCGCAGGCCGGTTCACTGCCTACATAGCGATCCGTTATATTAAGTTCCGGTGCAATACGCTCTCCAAATAACTGAATATCCAACTGGCAATTCATCTCATAGGCTTTCGCTTTTTCTTTGATAAAATATATCGGAAACACAGCCGGCGAAATCATGTATTCTGAGGTCTGGTGAAGAATCACATTTGGAATTTCCTGTATTCCTTCTTTTACCAACTGATACCGTTCTCTCGTTGTCAGAAAGCTCTGTTCTTCTGAGAGGATAAAAATGTGCAGCCATTTGTTTTTTTTTGCCGCCTCCCGGATCAGGTATTCATGTCCCCTGGTAAAGGGATTACAATTCATAACCACTGCCCCAATACCGTTTTCATGCCTGTTTTCCACTTTGCACTTCTGTTGTTCCTGTGTTTCTTTTTTTAATCGTTTCAGGAATTTTTCAAGTCCGTTTTTGTCATTTTCCAGAAGAAGAATTTTTTCTGTCTGTGTCACCGGATACATTCCCATACTACAAAACAGTTCCTTGTTCTGAGGCTTGGTAAATCCAAAAAAATGAGAAATTCCCATTCCATAAAAATATTCAATCAGAGATGTCATAAGATGTGCCAGCAGATTCTGTCCTTGATACGCTTCTGATACCGCAACACATTTTATGATATTTTTCTGGCAGGAAGCAGTTGCTATGATTTCTTTCTCTTTTCGCAATACGATGGAATGTGTAATCTGCTCATCATAAGTAAGTCCCATGTATTCCAGAAATTTTTTGAGTTCCTCTTTCTTTTTCCCGGTAAAAGGATCCCCTGTTTCTTCCATATAGTCACTCACTGCCTGCCCTCCCTTCTCTTATTTATGTACTGGCTCCGGGAGTATATTCTTTTCCTCTTTAAATCGGAATGGTTTAATCTGACGAACTACATCCATGATGGTTCCATCTCTGCTTTCAATAATTCCTACAACACGTTCGCCAAATTCTACTTTCTCCGGTTCTCCTGCAATCCGGTAAGCCAAATCCCGAAGTTCTTCTATCGTTTTCAGCGGAAGTCCACTGTTTTTTACCGCTTCCAGCAGATCTTTTCGCAGTGGGTTAACTGCAACTCCATATTCCGTGATGACTACATCTACAGATTCTCCCGGTGTTGTCACTGTTGTTACTTCCGTACAGATTGCCGGAATTCTTCCCTGTAATAAAGGAGTCAGTACAATGGTGCATTTTGCACCTGCCGCCGTATCCGGATGACCTCCCTGCGCGCCTGTTATAACGCCATCGGAACCTACTACAACATTGCAATTGAAATTTACATCAACTTCCAGTGCTGCCAGAATCACAAAGTCCAGTTTGTTGACTACTGCGCCCTTGTTAAAAGGGTCTGCATATTCACCGGCACTGATTCTGAAATGCCTGATATCTTTTACTGATTCTACCGCATCCAGATCAAAATCCTGCGTATCCAGAAGTACATCAACCTGATTGTTATCCAGAAGATCACACATCGGTTTTGTCAGACCTCCGACACCGAAACGCATACGGATTCCACGTTCCTTCATGATTTTTGCCAGCGAAATGGTGGAAGCGATAGACGCGCCTCCCACACCTGTCTGATAGGAAAATCCATCTTTAAAGTACGGGGTAGACGTTACAAATCGTGTACAGTAATCCGCCATCATCAGTTTTCTCATATCTTTCGTCGGTTTTGCTGCACCTGTTGCAATTTTCTTAGGATCTCCAATTGCATCTACCACTACTACATAGTCTACTTTTGTCATGGAAATATGCGCCGGGAAATTAGGAAACGGAACCAGACAGTCCGTAATTGCTACGACTCTGTCTGCGTAATCAGCATCTACCATCGCATAGGACAACACTCCGCAGTCCGCCTTTCCACCGATACCACGACAGTTTCCATAATCATCACACGTCGGTGCTCCGATAAATGCAATATCCAGGTGTACTTCTCCTGTTTCGATTGCCCGAACTCTGCCGCCGTGAGAGCGCATCACTGCAAGCCCTTTCAGTTTTCCCTCAGAAATCGCCTTTCCAATCTCACCGCGCACACCGGAAGACTGGATTCCCGTAATCGTTCCATCTTCCATGTACGGCACCAGTCCTGCATGCGCTTTCCCAAGAGAGCTGGCACAAATGGTAATATTTTTAATACCCATTTTATGGATTTCTTCCATCACCATATTTACAACCAGATCACCATCCCGGAAATGATGATGAAATCCAATTGTCATGCCATCCCGGATTTCGCATTTCACCAGTGCCTCATGAATTGTTTTCACCAGTTTGCTGCCATCGGAATTCACCACGCAGCGGGTTTTCGGACCATCTTTCTGATATTCATAACCATCATAATAATGCACTCCGTGAAATACTTCTTTTCCTGTTATCTTCAATATTTCCTCGGGAATTTCTCTCCCTACTGCATTTTTCATTTTACAGTTCCCCCTCGTACACACCGGAAGCCTTGGCCAGTTCGATGATTCGCTTTGCACCATCATAAAACGCAATATCAATCATCTTTCCGTCTACAGTAAACACACCGATTCCCTGTGCCTTTTTGCTGTCAATCTCACGGACTACTTTTTCCGCAAAAATAATCTCTTTTTCTTTCGGCGTAAAAATTTCATGTACAATACGAATCTGTCTTGGATTGATAATCGATTTCCCATCAAAGCCCATCAGGTGAATCGTATTGACGTCTTCCCGAAAGCCCTCTTCGTTTTCCAAATCTGTATAGACGGTATCAAAACACTGTACACCTGCTGCCCGTGCAGCGATGACAAGCTGCTGTCTTGCTCCCATCAGTTCTATTCCGGTTCCCGTGATGTGGGTATGCAGATCTTTCGTGTAATCTCCACCGGACAGTGCGATACCAAACAACCTTTTCGAAGCCTCGCAAATTTCTAACGCCTTCACCACACCTCTTGCCGATTCTATCGCTGCCATAATTAAGGTACTGTTCTCCGGTCTGCCAAACTCATTCTCTGCCTTTAAAATTTGCTGCTCCACTATCTTTACATCTTGTGCTGTCTCTGTCTTCGGAATCCGGATGCCATCACATCCACCGGCTACTGCGCAACGGATATCTTCCTTCCAGAAAGGTGTGTCCAGGCCATTGATACGTACAATCCGTTCCGCTCCATGATAATCAATCGTGCGAAGTGCATGAAACAGGGAAAATCTGGCCGCGTCCTTCTGATTTTCTGCCACTGCATCTTCCAGATCCAACATCAGAGAATCTGCTCCATAAATATAGGGATCTTTAATCAGTCCCGGCTTCTGTGCGTTTAAAAACATCATGGTACGACGTAATCGTTTTTTTGCGTCTCTCATCGGATCGCACCTCCCCATGGCAGCTGCTCCGACTGCCCGGCGGAACGGTATACCGCAGCTTCCACCCTTGCACGGATGGTGCAGTCCAGAGCTCCTTTATCTACAATCTTAATTTTTACGTTCTGAACTCCCAGATTTTCCAGAGTATCCAGAACCACATGACGGATCTGATTTCCATACTGATGAATCACTGTACTTTCCAGTACCAGATCTATGTTGCCATCCCCATCTTCTACCGTAACCATACAATCGCTGGATTCCAGTGTTCCGGCTACAGCTGCTTTTTCTATCTGCATTTTCCTCTTCTCCCTGTATTTCCCGTGGGGGCTGCCGCACTAAGAAAAATTTCTACAAATATGGGTCTTTATCTGCTAAATAGTTCTATATTCTGTAGTGTTTTCGCTTAGCGCGTGTCTGAAAAATCATTTCCGCAATCTGCAAGCCCCACTTTGCGGTATATTTTATTCTTCTACTGATTTCCCTGCAAAGTTCATCCAGTCCAGAATCTTCTGAATATACTCATCAAAGAAAATATCATCATGTCTTCCCGGTCCCTCTTCAAACAGCAGCGGAACGCCCAGCTGATCCGCAAACTCCTTCAGATCGACCGAATCCTGGTGACGTCTGTCCTCTGTACCGCAGCAGGTATACAGTCTCGGAATATCTCTTCCTTCTTCTTTCCGGTTTTTCAACAGTGTAAAAACATCATGAACCTCCGGTGTAATCGCAGGCGGATCACCATATAACGCTTCACAAAGGGTGGATACCGTGTTAACCTTTCCCTGATAACGATATTCCGCATGATAAGATCCCGCAACGCCTCCGATTGCCGCAAATTTTTCCGGACAGGTAAGTCCCCATTTATAGGCACCGTAACCTCCCATCGACATTCCTGCAATAAAACGGTTTTCCCGCTTTGTTGCTGCCGGGAAATTTCTCTCCACAAAATCTGTCAGTTCTTCTGTCAGATAAGAAAAATAATCCAGTCCGTATTTCATATCCGTATAGGCGCTGTTATATACGCTTGGCATAACCACCATAATCTGATGCTCATCTGCATAACGCTCAATCTTGGAGGTCCTCAGATACGAAAGATGGTCTCCTGTAAATCCATGCAGCAGATACAGGGTCTGATATTTTTTGTTTTTCCCGAAAGTCTCTCCCTTTTTTCCCTGCTCTACATCTTCCATTCGCTCTTTTTCCGGAAGCAGAATCGAAACATCTACCTGCATCCGCAGGATACAGGAGTGAAAATTGCAATGTACATATGCTGCCATCTGTTTCTCCTTTCTGTCAGCCTTTTACAGCGCCGACAACCACACCTTTGATAAAATATTTCTGAAGCATCGGGTAAATAATAATGATTGGTAAAATTCCGACAAATGCCAGTGCCATTCGGATGGAGTTTCCCGGAAGCGAAACTGCCTGTCCTTCGGCCGCCAGCTCTGATGCTCCGCTTCGCAGATATTCAATGTTTTTCATGATACGCATCAGAAGATTCTGAATACCAAAATATTTTGGATCCTGTACGTAATATAAAGCATTGGTCCAGCTGTTCCAGTAGGAAAGACCTGTAAACAGTCCAATGGTGGCAACTACCGGCTTCGACAACGGAAATACAATTTTGGTGAAAATTCCAAGCTCTGACGCTCCGTCCAGCTGTGCAGCTTCATATAATGCTTCCGGCAGGCTGTTGCTGTAATAGTTTCTTACCAGGAAAATATTGAATGCTGTCATCAGAAGATTCGGAAAAATCAGTGCTGCATACGTATCTTTAATATGGAAAAATGTTGTCCACATAATATACTGTGGCACCAGTCCTCCATTAAACAGCATGGTAAAATATACAAAAAAGGATAATGCGTTTCTATATTTGAATGTTTTTCGTGCCATCGGATATGCGATCGAAGTCGTCAGTAATACGCTTAATCCGGTTCCGACAACGGTTGTTCCAATCGTAACAAGATACGATCTTACGATTGTTGCTGCCTGTTTTACCATGTAGGTATATGCTTCCAGGCTGAGTTTCTTCGGCAAAATCTGATATCCGTTTGTAATCAGTTCATTTTCATCGGTAAAGGACGCAACCACCAGAAGAATCATCGGAAACAACGCCACAATACTGATTACCACTAAAATAACTGTTGCTATTGCAATAAATCGTTTTTCATCGCTGACTGTCTTTTTCATATCCTGCCTCCTAGAACAATGCGTTTTCCGGATCTTTTTTCCGTACAATAAAGTTTGCAATCATGACCAGTGCAAAACCAACCAATGACTGATATACACCTGCTGCCGAAGACATTCCTACATTACCCTGTTCCATCAAACCACGATATACATACGTGTCAATCGTCTGCGTCGTAGAAAACAGGGTTCCTGCATTCATTGGTACCTGATAGAACAAACCAAAGTCAGAATAGAATACACGGCCGATCGCCATCAATGTCATAATAACAATGGTTGGTCTCAGAAGCGGAAGTGTAATGGCCGTAATCTGTTTCAATTTAGAAGCGCCATCAATCTTTGCCGCTTCATAAATTTCCTTATCAATGCCTGCAATACCTGCCATATAAACGATCGCATTATATCCTGCATTCTTCCAAAGATATACAATAACCAGGATAAACGGCCATGCAGCTTTTGCAGTATACCAGTCTACGCCTTTTTTCCCCAGCGCATCTAAAATTGTATTGTTCACAAAACCGGTTGTACTTCCCAATAACGCGTATACCAGATACGCCGTTACAACCCATGACAGTAAGTGTGGAAACAACAGCACGGACTGGAAAAACTTTCCGCGTAACAGTTCTCCCAGCTCATGCAGCAGGATTGCAAAAATCACAGAAACTACGGTTCCGATCACGATAAACGCCAGATTATATAACAATGTGTTTCTCGTAATGACCCATGCATCATCTGTCAGGAACAAAAATTTAAAGTTATCCAGTCCACACCACGGGCTTCCCCAGATTCCTTTTGCATAACTGAACTTTTTGAACGCAATAAAGGTTCCAATGATAGGAATATAGTTATTAATGATCAGATATGTAATACCCGGTAATGCAATCAACAGTAATGCTAATGTATTTTTACTGGCATGTTTTTTCTCACTTTTCGTCATAATTCGACTCCCTTTTTGATAAATAAGGCTGCGGTAAATTTCCGCAGCCTTTTCTTTTTTAAAGTCTTTCCTATTTGCTACTCATCCATGCATCCAGCTGCTCCTGCTTTGCCTGAATCAGGTCATCCATACCAGCTGCTTTCAGTCGTTTTGTCATCTCGGCAAGTGTTGTATCTACATCTGCTGCACCAACCCACAGAGATTTTTTATACTCTTCTACAATGTTCAGGCATGCGGTATATTCTGCTTCTTTATCACTGTAGTCGTAAAGGAAACCATAATAGTTTGAATGATCTCCATCATAATTCTGCTGCTTGTTTGTCTCTTTTTCTTCTCCATACAGACCGCCTACAACCGGATAGGTCAGCCATTTATTTCCCCAGAAATAGTAGTTCATATTATCGGTATAGGCTACACTGTTCAGATCCGTATATCCATCCGGTGCTACTGCACAACCATTTTCATCCAATTTGTAATCTACCCCTTCTTCTCCATAGACCAGAAGGTTGTCTACATATGCATCCGTGTACAGCAGGTTCATAAATTTGCAGGCTGCCGAAGGATCTTTACAGCCGGAATTTACCATCCATGCTCCGCCGTTTCCAGACCAGATCATCGAATCACTGATCTGTACATTTTCAAACGGATGACCATAGTTGTTTGTATACTGCTGCGCAATCTTCGGATTACCCAAGCCACAGAATGTGCCAAAGCAGTTGCCGGACATCAGTAATTCTGCAGTAGTTGCTGTTGTAGTAGCTGCATCACTTGCATAATAACCAGCTTCAAACCAGCTTCTGGTCAGTTCGCACAGTTCTTTGAAATCTGTCGTTTCATACATATCCACTACAGTTGCATTGTCCTGATAAGCCACACCGGAAACGGATGAGGCAATATTGTCACCTAATGGATCAATTTTAGCAATCTTTCCCAGGTAGCTTTCAAATAACGCATTCGCTCTGTTTGGATCAATGATTGTCATATCCGGATAAGCTTCTTTTACCTTTGCAAACACTGCTGTCAAGTCTTCCGGTTTGGTAACCTGACTCATATCGATTCCAAGTTCCTCGGTAATATCTTCACGATAGGTAAATCCACCCGGTACATAGTTGGAACCCATATTCAGAATTCCATATGTTTTTCCCTCTACCGTTGTCGGTGCCAGAAAACCATCGTAAAGAGTTTCTGTTGTTTCTTTCAGGTCACTGTCCAGATACTCTGTAATATCCAGCGCTGTTCCATCCTGAATATATTTCAGATGCGACGTATTATAGGCCTGAAACAAATCCAGCTGTTCTCCGGATGCCAGCATCAGATTCACCTGATTCATATAATCAGAATTGGAAAACAGTACCAGCTTGACCTTTGTATTGATCTTATCTACTGTATAATCGTTGATCAGGTTCTGAATTCTTTCCAGTTCTGATGACTCCGGGATATTGTTCTGCGTCATGTACGCAAATACAACCTCTGCCGGTTCTTCGCTGTCGCTGCTTTCCTGCTTACTGCTCTCCTGATTTCCGTTTGCATCACTGCTCTGTGCTCCACCACATCCGCTCAGCAGAGATCCTACTGTCAGGGTAGCCATCAAAATCGCCAAAATCTTTTTCTTCATTTGTTTCTCCTTTCTTCTTTCCGGTTCCTTTTGATAGACTTATCATAGCGCAAAAAAAACGAAAGTTCTTACACAAAAAAGTACAAAAACTTTCGTTTTTAAGATATCTATTCTTTTTTCCGAAACTCTGCCGGTGAAACTCCCGTATATTTTTTAAATACAGATGAGAAATACGGAAGAGTATCAAATCCGACTTCCAGCGCAATATCAATCACCTTTGTATTGGTGTTTTCCAGCAAATGTTTCGCTTTTTCCACGCGCAGGGAATTAATATAATCATTCAACGACGTTCCGATATCCTTCCGGAACATTTTTCCAATGTATTCCGGCGAAAAATGAAACCTCTCCGAAAGCGTATTTCTGTTAATATCTTCCGTATAATGTTCTCTGATATAATCAATTACCTGATCTGTGATCCTTTTTTCTGTTTTTTCCTTCCGTTCCTCCTGTGTCAGATCAAATACCTTATTCATCAGCCAGGTCATCCACTGCACCATAGAGAATTCTGATTTAACAGCATTCATATCCAGTTTCAGATAGATCGGATCACGAATCACGCTGTTCATATTTTCCTTTTTATCATGGAGATATTTGCTTACAAGCTGTGTCAGTTCCACTTGAAAATTGCGAAATCCTTCTACGGAATGCATCGTTTGCCTTACATGCTGCAGCGTTTTTTGTAAATATTCCAGTGTACTTACCCTGGAACCCTTGTTCAGACACTGCAGGATATAATCTTCGTCCAGAATATGTCCGGAAGCCTCTTTTTCTCGAAGCAATGCCATAAATTCTTTTATTTCCCCTTCGTCATAAATATGCGTTTTGTCATATTCCATTATTTTCTCTTTTTCCAAACCTGCTTCATAAAAAGGAACACTCGGGGAAATGTATCCGATCTGCAATGCATCAGGAAAATATTTTTCAAATATCTTTCTGACCCGTGCCGCTCTCTCCTTCGTCTCCTTTTCCGAAAATTCCGACAGAATTCCAAGATAGGTCCCCGTATTCTCTTCCCAGCAAATCACATTTTCCATTCTGATTTTTTCTGTGAATGCTTCTGCCAGAATATTTTCCATTGCAAATTTATAAATGGATTCCTGTTCCTTTTCTTTCCCGAAGTCCAGTTTGCCACTGGCAAAATGAAGAATCACAACACAATATTTTTCCTGAATTTCTTCCGCTATCCCCTGTTGCTTTATTTCCTCCTCGAGTCCCTGTTTTTGCACACCGGGTTCCAGCAATACTCTTGTCCAGAAATATCGCACCATCTTTCTTTTTCCGATCTTCCAATATTCCCGGATTTCCTCCGTTTTTTGTTTCCAGGCTATTTTTTCTGTCACACGAAGCAATGCCTGATTGATTTTATTCATGTCAATCGGCTTCAGCAGATAGTTTGCCGCACCATTCTGTACAGCTCCATAGGCATATTCAAATTTTTCATGGCTGGTCAGAAAGATAACCTCTGTCTGGATTTTCTGTTCTCGTACCCATTCCAGAAAGTGAATCCCGTTCTCCTTTGGCATTTCAATATCGCATAAAATCAGTTCCACTTTGTTTTTTTGCAAAATATCTCTGGCCATAGAAGTATTGTAGGCCACATAGATCTGGTCAATAGAAAGTAACGCGCGATCCAGCTGTTCTTCCAATACCTGCGTTGTCACAATTTCATCATCTACAATCAGCAAATTCATCTCTCTTCGTCTTTCTCCTCATCTGTACATTTCAGTGTTTTCGGAATCCATATGGTTATTTTGGTTCCTTCCGGTTCCAGATTCTCCAAATACAGAAGATGATCCTGCTCGTACATCATCTTCAGAACCTCTTTTACATTTTTTATTCCAATTCCACTTCCATCTTTTTTTTCTGTTATTTCCATATCTTTATTCACAAAGTCCAGTATTTCCTGCGAAAATTGACCCTGCGATATATATAGTTCCAGTTTTAAGTAAACTTCCTTCCCCGAGAAGCTCCACAATGCCTGAATCAGAACCGTAGTGAACGAATCAATACTGATCACGTGCTTAAATATATTTTCCAAAAATGTATGCAGAATCATCTGCGGCACCGGATACTGCTGCAGTTCTTCCGGTACATCCATATAGACATAAAAGCAATCCCGGTACATGAGTCGCTGCATTTCCAGATATCCCTCGGCATTCTTTATTTCATCCTGCAGCGGAACGGTATGCAGACCAGTTCGAAACATATAACGGATGTTCTGTGAAAATGCCTGAATAAAGGTATGGACATTCTCTTCCTCGTGCTGATAAACCATGCTGTTAATGGTTGATAAAGCATTCAGGAAATAATGTGGTTTTAATTGCATATGGATATACTTCAGCTGCACATCCTTCATTCGAAGTTCCTGTTCGTACTTTTGCCCCCTCATTTCAAGAATCGTCTGTACCATATCATTATATGCCTGTTTTACTTCTTCCATTTCGTAGCTGTTTGTATTATATTCCGCTCTTGCCCTGAAATCTCCACTGTGAATTTTTCTGGACACCCAGAACAGGTCTGCAATCGGCCGGAAGATTTCTTTTTGCATATACCAGACAATTGTTCCAAAGAAAAGCAAAGACAGTACTAAAAATCCAAAAATAACGATACCGGAGGTAGAATATGCGGCATACTCGGATGATTTTACACTGTAATACATCTGATATGCATCTTCCAGAACAGATCCCTGATAGATACTGATGGATGGATCCTGTTTCTGCAGATTCTCTATTTCTTCTCCATATGCCCAATCTTTTCCTGAAGCGCACAGAATTTCCCCTTTTTTGTCTGTAAGATAAAATGCTGCCTCTTTGATGGACATATCATTATAGTTTAACAAGGAGTCCAGTCTTTTTTCTGATATCAATACAGCGATCGTATTTGCACCATAATTATAATATTTTACCAGATACACCTGCGCCCCCATAACAGTAGAAGTCCAGCCGGATGTAGGAGTTTTATCAAACGTATTACGCTTTTGAAGATACTTTTTGATATCTTTTATTGTATCATATGTTATATTTCCATTTCTCTGAATCAGGATACTGTTGTCTTTACAATTAACAACCGCATAGGCATCCGCTTCCTTTGTGTCTTTACATCTTTCCTTTAGAATCTGAAGCATTTTATACTGCGCTTTCACTTTTTCCAGGTTATTTTCTCCATTTAGCTGTGTCAAAAGCAGTCGATATCCCAGTAAAAGATCCAGGTTATCATCCAAGCGTTCCAATACACCTTCCATCGTATTATGATAAATCTGCAGCGTATTTTCCACCAGGTTTTCCTCATTTTTTTTAGCAATATCAACAATAAACGCTTTGTACAGAAACAGTAAAATAATCTGCAGAAGCAAAAAAGTAGTAAAAAAAACGCCCATGGTCCTTCTGATTTTTCTTTTTTTCATCTTTCCCCTCCTCTTTTCCCGACTCTCCCTGAAGTTTGTTATCGTGACCGATTACATTATATACTAATTTTCGGGCAGAAGAAAGACTGTCCAAAGATTACTTGCAGCTTGCGGAAATGATTTTTCAGACACTTTTTTTCATAAACGATTTTTCTTTTACATACATTATAGTAAAAACGCCCGTCCGTTCGCCCTCGTCCGCTCACAGACGGTTTTTCAAAAAGGAGTGTGCCCGCCCATGAGTTCCAAAACGAAAATCATTGTACTACATATGAAAGAAGTGGTTTACACCACTGTTTTTCTTGCTCTCGCGCTGATTCTTCTCGTGGTGTTTCTGATCATGTTCTCCGGGAAGAAGGATTCTGCGAAAAAACCTTCTGTCACCACTGCTGCTTCCGCCGAAAATGCACGCTACATTCCCGGCATCTACACCTCCACGATCTCCCTCGGCGACCAGACCTTCGATGTGCAGGTCAATGTTGAGCAGGACCGCATCACCGCGATTTCACTGAATAACTTAAGTGAAACCACCGCCGCCATGTATCCGCTCATGGAGCCCGCGCTCGATTCCATCGCAAGCCAGATCTATGTGAATCAGACGACGGAAGGCCTCATCTACGGAGAGGACGACCGCTACACCTCCGAACTGCTCGTCTCCGCGATCAATCAGGCGCTCGAACAGGCTCAAAATCCTTCCTCCTCAGAATCCTGATCTTTCCATGCAAAAAGGCCTCGAAGCATTCTTCTGCTCCGAAGCCTTTTTTCTGTCGTGCATCTCAAAATTTGATTGTCTGCACCAATTTGGATTATCTTTGTTTCTTTCCGTATTTCCTGTTTTGTTTTTTACAGCTGGTCGAGTTCCTCTCTCCAGAGCTTCACGCACGCATCACTCGGCATACGCAGGTCGCCGCGCGGGGATACCGCAACGCTTCCGACCTTCGGGCCATCCGGCAGGCAGGAGCGTTTGAACTGCTGCGCGAAAAATCTCCAGTAGAACGTTTTCAGCCATTTTAAGATCGTCGCATCATCGTAGACACCGGCAAATGCAAGTTTTGCCACACGGTAAATCTTGAGCGGTTCGTACGTCACACGCAGCATATAGTATAAGAAGAAATCATGAAGCTCGTACGGTCCGACGAGATCTTCTGTTTTCTGAGAAATGACACCATCTTTCGGCGGCAGCAGTTCCGGGCTGACCGGCGTGTCGAGCACATCCAGAAGGATATCGGAAAGTGCTTTTTCCCCGCAGGTGTCCGCATAATACTGCACCAGATGGCGCACCAGTGTCTTTGGCACAGATGCATTGACTGCATACATTGACATATGGTCGCCATTGTACGTTGCCCAGCCAAGTGCCAGCTCGGAAAGATCACCCGTTCCGATAACCATACCGCCGGACTGGTTGGCAAGATCCATCAGAATCTGGGTTCTCTCACGCGCCTGTCCGTTTTCATACGTCACATCGTGTTTCTCCGGATTCTGTCCGATATCACGGAAATGAAGATTGACAGCCTCCTTGATATCGATCTCTTTTAAGGTTGCGCCAAGGCATCTCGTCAGCTCACATGCATTCTGATACGTACGGTCTGTCGTTCCAAAACACGGCATCGTTACAGACAGGATCTGCTTTCTCGGAATCCCGAGCAGATCAAATGCTCTTGCCGTTACAAGCAATGCCAGCGTCGAGTCAAGTCCACCGGAAATACCGATAACTGCGCTCTGGCAATGGGTATGCGCCAGACGTTTTTTCAGTCCCATAGCCTGAATATTTAAAATTTCGTCGCATCGCTGATCACGGTTATGCTTATCCGACGGTACGAATGGCCGTGGTTCGAAGTAACGGGTCAGCTTTGTCTCTTCTATTGACAAGGAGAATCGAACGACCTGATACCCATCGGTTCTCTGCTCCGGATACGTGGTCATCCTTCTGCGCTCACTTGTGAGACGATCCACATCGAGATCTGCACAAATAATCTGATTCTCAAATCGTTTTGCCTCGGCAAGAATGGTTCCGTTTTCAGCAATCAGATGCTGTCCGCCAAAGACAAGATCTGTCGTCGACTCGCCCTCACCTGCTGTCGCATAAATATAGCCGCAGATCAGACGCGCCGACTGTGCGCTCACAAGGCTTCTCCGGTAACTGTCTTTTCCAACCATTTCATCACTGGCAGAAAGGTTTACGACCACTGTCGCACCGGCCAGCGCATGCGCCACACTCGGCGGATTTGGGGTCCAGAGATCCTCACAGAGCTCTGCCGCAACCTTAAGACGCGGCATTTTTTCACACTGGAAGAGCAGATTCATGCCAAACGGAACCTCTTTTCCAAAAAATTCCGTTGTTGTCACCGCTTCTTTTCCCGGCGTAAAATGACGCAGCTCATAAAATTCATTATAGTTCGGCAGATACTTTTTCGGCACAATGCCGAGAAGCTCTCCGTGACAGAGCACAGCGGCTACATTGAACAGCTTTCCGCCCTGTTCCCACGGCAGTCCGACAAAAATCAGCGCATCGGTCTCTTTCGTACCATCGGCAATTTCCTTTAATCCTTCTTTCGCCGCATCAATCATCTGACTCTGCCAGAATAAGTCACTACAGGTGTAGCCGGTGAGAGCCAGCTCCGGGAGCACCATCACCTTTGCTCCCTCGCCCTCCATTTTATGAATCGTTTCCAGAATGACTCTCGTATTTTCTCTGACATCCGCTACCACTACCGCACAGGAAGCGGCGGCAACTTTTACGAATCCCTGTTTCATCTCTTTCTTCCTCCACTATCTGGTTCCCTGTTACAGATTTTCTGCAAACAGAAGCTCTCACAGCCTCCGTTTCGCCTGAAACAGTACTGCTATTTGCTCTTACGCAATAATTCTTTCAGATCCTCGGTAGAAAATTCATAGGCGCTGTTGCAGAAATGGCATTTCAGCTCCACCGGTTTTGCTTCCTGAATCATCTCGTTCAGTTCTTTTCTTCCGACCGCTATCAGCGCTTTCGATACACGCTCACGGCTGCAGTTGCAGTAAAACTGGGTCGGCACGGTATCGTTGATCACAAGGTCCATGTCTCCAAGCAGTTTTTCAAGAATCTGCTCCGGAGTCAGGCCCTCGTCAAGGAATGCGGTAACGGAATTGACTTCTGCCAGACGCTGCTCCAGTTTTTCAATGACTTTCTCATCGCAGAACGGCATCAGCTGAATGATAAAGCCGCCGGCCTGACGGACGGTATTGTCTTTGTTCATCAGCACACCGAGTCCGACGCTGGACGGAACCTGCTCACTCGTTGCAAAATAGTAGGTCAGATCCTCTGCGATCTCACTCGTCTGCAGAACGCACTGTCCGACGTACGGCTCTTTCAGTCCCAGGTCTTTGATGACATCCATGAATCCGACGCCGACAGCACCTGCCACGTCAAGTTTTCCTTTTTTGTTGGCCGGAATCACGACGTCCGGGTTTCCGACGTAACCTTTTACATTTCCTTTGGAATCTGCTGTTACGGTAATGCCGTTCAGCGGTCCGCCGGCATGGATGCGCAGGGTCAGAAGGTCTTTATCTCCCTTCATCATAACGCCCATCATTGCACCTGCCGTCAGAAGGCGGCCCAGCGCTGCGGTTGCAACCGGGCTCGTGTTGTGATCCTGGCGTGCTGTCTCTACGGTTTCTCTTGTTGTCGCTGCAAACGCACGAATCTGTCCGTCTGCCGCTGTTGCTCTTACAATATAATCCATGTTTCTCTCCTATTTCTCACTTTTTCCTTTTTCTCTTGCTACGACATAAATACGTTCGCTCTCCGGTCTCGGCGCATCCTTTGTGAATGCATCGTAAGCCGTTACAAACTCCATGCCTGCCTCTTCCAATAAGCGGCAGATCGTCGCAAGATCGTACGCTCTCTGATAATGTACCTCCTCAAATTTACGGTACAGATCGGAATCTTCTCCCTCCGGGATGAAAATGGCGAGCTCATATTCGTTGATTTCTTCCTCCGGGTCATAGTAATTATCCCAGATGAAGCTTGCCTCTTCGCGGTTTTCCGCAATCGTAGTCTCACCCATCTGTTCATATTTATACTTTGTATTCAAATCAAAAATAAACATGCCCTTCGGATCCAGATAATTGTTGACAAGTGAGAATACTTCCCGCAGATCATCTTCCTCCAGAATATAGTTGATAGAATCGCAGATGCTCACAACCGCCTTCACGGTTCCGTAGAGCTCAAATTCCCGCATATCCTGAAGCAGATATAAAATGTTTAAGCCGGACTCGGCGCGTTTTTCACTGGCAATCTCGAGCATATCCTCAGAATTGTCCACGCCGATCATATCGTAGCCCTCTTTGGCGAGCAGCTCGGTCATGTTTCCCGTTCCGCAGCCAAGATCGAGCACCAGTCCGTCTTCCACCTGATATTCTTTTAAAAGCTGAATCAGATATTTGCTCCAGGCAGGATAGTCCACGTTGTCCATGAACATGTCATATACCTGGGCAAAACTGGTATAACTTTCATTCATCTTTCTTTTCTCCTTCATCGTTTACAGTAGCTACGCCTTATTGTATCACATCACACAGGGCAACTCAATATACGAAAAGACCTGCAGGATCCCTGCAGGTCTCATTCACTCCCCGAGTTGGGCTCGAACCAACAACCCTTCGGTTAACAGCCGAA
>NZ_QUGQ01000028.1:325-36142 GCF_003479155.1 Blautia sp. AF19-1 | reverse complement strand
TACAATTCAAAAAAATTTCAAAATTCTCTTGACTGTTTATAGTTTGTCACCTCTCCCTTTTACTTCTGATATTCCTCAATTCTGCAAACATGTTCTTTTGTCTTTTTATTATAATTAATTCCTACCAGAAGCAAGTTTCCCTGATATTCTTCCAGACTTCTGCAATATTCTTTGTCCTTAATCTGCGCAAGCGCACCCTCTGCTGTTTTGTCCCATTTCAGTTCTACAACCAGCGCCGGTTTGTCCTGGTATCTTTTTCTTGGTACGAAAACAAGATCCGCAAACCCTTTTCCCCCAGGCAGTTCACGGTAAACCGTGTAAAAATTCCGTGCTGCATACAGCGCCAGTGAAATCGTATAGCTCAACGCATTTTCATCATTGTACTGAAGCTGTGACGTTTCAAAATGTGCCAGCCGAATTCCCTCTGCTACCTGTGTTTCCTGTTTTTCCCACACAGCCTGCAGAAGATCTGCGGAATTTTTCAGTGCCTTTGAAATATCTCCCCATTGGGAAACGGTTACCGCACTGGCATATTCTGACTGTACCTCGGCATTCGGAATAAAAACATATTTATTCTGTTCCTCATAACCAAGATATCCAAGATGAATCAGCAGTGTCAGCACATCATCCTCTGTCCGGAAAGTTGTCATATCATTCGTAAAACTGCCCGTGTTCACCGGAATCTTTTTCCCTGCCATCATCTGCAGTACGTCATCCCGCAGGCCGTCAAAATTCAGATCAATATACCACTGTAGTGCTTCAAATGTTTCTGTCTGATTCCAGTAATTGCCGATTTTCCGGAATCGCATGGCATTGACAACCGAACGCGGGCTGTAAACCGAACTTTCTCCCGGGAACGAATAGCCGTCATACCAGTTTTTAATTTCTGCCAGATCCATCTGATACCGGCCGCAGAGTTCTTCTACTTCCTGCTCCGTAAATCCTACATATTCTGCGAGCGGCCCTGGATCAAGCATTGTAAATTCATCAAACATATTCAGTGCAGAATGGGTTCCATATTTTTTGATCGGCAGAATACCCGTCAGATAGGCAAGTGCTACGTAAACCTTATCTTTCAGAAAATCCCGCAGGAAATCAAGATACTCTTCCTGTGCTTTTTTATCCTGCTGATATTCCCGGAAAACACAGTCCCATTCATCAATGATAATGACAAACGACTGTTTTGTTGCCGCATAAATATCCTGCAGCGATTCTACCAGATCCGTATCGTCAAAGTAGTCCACGTCCGGATAACTGTTTTTCAGTTCCCGCAGCAGCATTCTTCGAACACGGTCAATCACCTGGCCAATTTCCTTGCTCCGGCTCAGAAATTCCTGCATATTCAAAAAAATCGTAGGATATTGATTTAAGTGCTGTGCAAATACAGCATTTTGAGAAATTTTCAATCCAGAAAAAAGTTCTCTGGAATCGCATTCCTTCCCATAATAAGCCGTCAGCATATCCGCCGTCATAGATTTTCCAAAGCGCCGCGGACGGCTGACACAGACATATCTCTGCACAGTATTAATCACCTGATTGGTATACTCGATCAGCCCTGTTTTATCCACATAAATTTCGGACTGAACCGCTTTTGCAAATTTTTCATTTCCCGGATTCAGATAAACTCCCATATTCCACCTGCGCCTTTCTCTTTCTACCTCTATCATACGATATTCTTGCCTTAAGTTCAATTTAGCATAAGTTGAAAAATGCCAGAATGTTTTTAACTGAGGCAAAACATTCTGGCTGTTTTTTCTGGGATTGCTATGAGTCAATTAATTAATGAATAAAGAACGCGTCCTCTTCCTCGTCTTCCACAACCGGTGTCATCGGGTTATACTCGGTTTCCACCAATTTTTTCACCAGCTCGTGATCGAAGTTGCGGCGAATTTCACAGGTTCTGTCGAAAATCATGGTTGCTTCATCCCCTGGGGTGCATGCCGGCCAGTTCGGGAGGGATGGGGTTTCCGGGCTTCCGTAGCGGGCAAAGTTGATCCAGGCGGTGGCCATACGCTCCTGCAGACGGTCTGTTTCGCCCGGGACATTGCATACGGCGATGCGGTCGATGTTATGGAATACGAACGGAATCTCGGCACAATGCCATGCGGCTTTTCCGCCATCGATCGGGAATTCATAGGTAAACTGATAGGAATAGGTCGGCGCTTCTGTAAACTCCGATTTCTGACGAATGAATTCGATCGTTGCCGGACGGAAGAACGTATCCACAGACCACAGGTCGGCAATTGTTTTGTCCGGATATGCTTTTTCAAAAAGAGAAATCAGTTCCGGCGTTGCATCACCATATTTTCTCGTCAGGAACGCAATCTGTTCCTCACGGTTCATCTCATGTTTTCCCGGCACAACCGGTCCAAAATCAAACTCACCGATGTTGGTTCCTGCCAGCACAGGAATCGTTTTGGCGTGATCCGTAAATCCGCACTTGATCGGATTTCCGCGGAACCAGCCGTTCTCCATCGGTCCCTGTCCGATATAGCAGCCTTTCGCAGCAACCTCTGCCTCAACTTTATTGTACGCATTTGACAGCTCATAATACGGGATCGTCTCAAGCTTCTCCACCTCGGATTCGTCCAGATTCAGTTCTTTTAACAGAGCCTTCACAATCGCGGTGCCGTCTCCGTCCTCTTTCTGATAAACCTTTGCCTCATAAACACCGCTCTCGATGATACCCTTCTGGAACAGGCCGTCTGCTGCCGGCGTATTCATCAGCGTTGCCACCTTCATACCGCCGCCGGACTGACCGAAAATCGTAACATTCTCCGGGTCTCCGCCGAATGCCGCGATATTGTCATGTACCCACTGCAATGCAGCTACCATATCTGCGTTTCCTGCATTCGCAGAATTTTTGTATTTTTCGCCAAACGGCGAGAGATCGAGATAACCGAGGATATTCAGCCGATGGTTCACGGAAACAACAACGACATCACCGAACTCGCTTAAGTGATCCCCCTCATATGCCACATGCTCAATCGCAGAGCCGGCGCTGAAGCCGCCGCCGTGGAGCCATACCATGACCGGCTTTTTCGCACCCGGATCAAGACTCTGTGTCCAGACATTCAGGTTCTGGCAATGCTCGTCCTGCGGCCAGTAGCGATGCGGTACCAGCACCTCCATGTTCGGCTCATCCTGCTTTAAAAGCGGGCATACATAGCCGTATGCCAGTGCATTTTTGATTCCTTTCCACGGTTTCACCGGCTGCGGCATCTGGAAACGATCCGCCTCGGCGTAATGGATTCCATGAAAGGCATACGTCGTGTTCAGTCGGAAACCGCGTACCTTTCCTGCTTTTGTCTCTACTACCGGATCTGTTTTACTGCATACAAAATAATCTCCCATATTTCAGTTACCTTCTTTCTATCCTGTTCTGTGACGCGCAGTTTCCAAAAAACCACCGCAAAATCCCCCTGATCTTTCCGTTTTTGCACCGGTCTTTGAAGCATCTGTTGTTTTTGCATTTACGCATCTGCTCCTTATTATACCAGACAATTTTTTCAGAAACAATTCTTTTCACTTTTATTTTCGGCTGTTTATATCAATAAAGTCCGAAAATCGCGTCAAAAACTGATATTTCCATCACAACTTCAAAGTGCTACAATAAAAAAGAAGGTAAAATCAACGTAAAAAAGGGGACTACTATGACGAAAACAGTACAAAAGAGCAAAGCCCGCGATATGACCCAGGGCTCTATCTGGAAACAGCTTCTTCTCTTCTCGCTTCCGCTGATGGCCGGAAATCTCTTCCAGCAGCTTTACAACACCGTTGACAGCATCGTTGTCGGCAACTTTGTCGGCAAGGAAGCACTCGCCGCCGTCGGCTCCGTCGGTCCGATCATCAATTCTCTGATCGGCTTTTTCATGGGACTTTCCACCGGTGCCGGTGTCATTATCTCTCAGTATTATGGCGCAAAGGCGGATGAAAAGGTCAGCCGCACCGTCAGCACGACACTGGTGATGACATTTTTTCTCTCTATTGTCTTTACTATTCTCGGCATCTTCATTACACCGTACATGCTCCGCATGATGAGTACGCCGAACGACGTCATCCGCGAGTCAGCAACGTATCTTAAAATTTACTTTGGCGGTGTTGCCGGTCTGATGTTCTACAACATGGGCTCCGGCGTTCTCCGCGCTGTCGGCGATTCCCGCCATCCGCTGTATTTCCTGATTTTTTCCGCTGTTGTCAATACCGTGCTCGATCTTTTGTTTGTCGTTTCCTTCGGCATGGGAATCGAGGGTGTGGCGCTTGCAACCGTTATTGCACAGTGCCTTTCGGCGGTTCTGACGCTGTATGTGCTGACCACAACAGACGGCCCATACCGCATCTGTTGGAAAAAGCTCTGCATGGACTGGTCTTTGCTGTACCGCATCGTCTGCGTCGGACTGCCGGCAGCGATCCAGCAGATGGTGACTTCCGTTTCCAACGTTTTCGTGCAGTCCTATATCAATGTATTCGGCTCGGATGTTATGGCAGGCTGGAGTGCCTGCATGAAAATCGACCAGTTTATGATGCTGCCGATGATGAGTGTTGGTCTTGCTTCGACCACCTTCACCGGACAGAACGTCGGTGCCAGCTACATTGACCGTGCAAAGAAGGGTGCTACAACCGCATTCCTGCTTGCTGAGCTTGTAACCATTGTGATGATGATTCCTCTGCTGATTTTCGCCCCGCAAATGGTCTATCTGTTTAACCAGGAGACAGCTGTGATTCGTTATGGAACTCTGTTCCTGTATCTGCTCTCCCCGTTCTACATTCTCTGCTGCGTCAACCAGGTTTACTCCAACGTCCTGCGCGGCGCAGGAGACACCAGAACACCGATGATCGTGATGCTCGGAAGCTTCGTCGTGTTCCGCCAGATTTATCTGTTTGTGATGTCTCATATATTTGATTCCATCATTCCGATTGCACTTGGTTATCCGGCGGGATGGCTGGTATGCAGTGTTCTGATCTATGCCTGCTATCGAAAATTCCGGTGGGATAAAGGAATGCGGAAAAGCTGAAGGATTCCTTTCCTGACATAAGCAAAAGGGGCTGTTGCACTAAGAAAATGAACGTAGTGCGACAGCCCCTTTTTTCGCATTATTTTTTCAGGAGTGCTGCTGAATGCTCTTCAGTTAAAATAACTCCGCAATCGCCGCGATCTTCTCACAGTTTTCCGGCAGCGGGTCGTTTATTTTCGGTGACTGGCGCGTTGCCACGTAACGGCTTGCAATTCCGGCAGAGGCTGCACCGTGGCAGTCAGCGATATCGTCATTTCCTGTCATCAGGCATTCTGCCGGATCGAGGTGATACTGCTTCAGCAGCATCTCATAAAACGCCGGATCCGGTTTTTTCACACCGGCATCCGATGAGAGCAGGATTCCATCAAAGTATTTCGTAAGGCCGAGCAGGGAAATTTCCGGCGCGGTGAAAAGCGCCTGTGCGTTGGACAGCAGAAAAACCTTCTTTCCTGCGTCTTTTAAACGCTGCAGCATTTCCGGCACGCCGGGGAACAGTTTCAGTTCTTCTATCGAAATCGCACGGAACATTTTCGCCAGATCTGCAATTTCTTTTTCCGTTACCGAAACAGCTTGATCCTCAAACAGCTGCCGGAACACATCCGCAATGTCGATTTCCGGTACATGGCTGCCGCGGCATTCCATTTTAAGCGCAGCTTCCTGCTCTTTGATTTTTGTCTCATACGCCATCCGGAGTTCTTTCGGCTCATAGGCGGCCCCTTTCATGCCGAAGAACAGGCTCATTTTTTTCCAGAGATACGCTTTCTTTTCATTCGTATGTATATCTACCAGAGTTCCATATAAATCAAAAATATAATTCTGATACATCCTTCATCATCCTTTCTTACGGAAAGTTTTCCACACGACACGTATTCTACCAGACTTTTCTCCACAATTCCATGTCTTTTTTCCAGACTTCCTATCTTTTTTTCTCCACCCAGACTGTCCACCAAACCAGATCGTTGAAACCTGTTTTGTCTTGCTCTCTGTAAGAAAGAATCCTGCCCGGAGGGCTTTTTACTTTATCGGAAAATTCAACGAAGTTTCCGGTAACGTAAAAAAATTCCCCCGTACAGATTTTGTCCGCAACAGGGGAATTCATTACATCTCACAGTCTCCTGCGAATTGTAATCTTTGATTTACTTTCTCGCATCCAGCATTTCTTTCACCAGACGAATATACTCCGGTGTCGTTCCGCAGCAGCCGCCGACAATGCCTGCACCCGCGTCTACCAGAATGTTCATATATTTTGCAAACGTCGGCGCATCCATGCTGTAGATTGCCTCACCGGTCGGCGTAATTTTCGGCAGGCCGGCATTCGGTTTTACGATAACCGGTACTCTTGCCACTTTTTTCATGGAATTTACGACTGCCTCAAGCTGATCCGGTCCGACCGAGCAGTTCAGTCCTACGGCGGATGCTCCCATTTCCTGCAGTGTCTCAACTGCTTCCACAGCGTTTCCGCCGAACAGGGCAGAACCGTCTGCTTCCAGCGTCAGAGAACACATAATCGGCAGATCGCAGACAGAAAGTGCAGCATCCATAAAGACACACGTTTCGTCTACGCTCAGCATCGTCTCCGCTACCAGAAGATCAACGCCCGCATTTGCTACCGCTGTTACCTGCTCTGTGTAGGATTCCAGCAGCTCTTCATAAGAGAGATCGCCTTTTGGCTGCAGCATTCTTCCCGGTGTGGAAAAATCTCCCGCAATCAGCGCACCTGTTCCGGCAAGCGCTTTTTTCGAAATGTCCACCAGGCGTGCATTCAGCTCCTCCACCTCGTTTTCTCTTCCATAATCCGCTAATTTCAATCTGTTTGCACCAAAGGTCGGCGCATAGACAATCTGGCTTCCCGCCTCCACGTAAGCCTTCTGTAAATTTGCCAGAATATCAGGATGCTCCAGAACCCAAAGTTCTGTACTGACTCCTTTTGGCATTCCCGCTTTTGTCAGATTTGATCCGGTTGCGCCATCCAATAAAATGACACCTGCTCCGGCAAGCTGTTCAAATTCTTCTCTTGTCATTTTCTTTTCTCCATTCTGCCCGAGTTCCCTGCAGCACATGTCCGCGTATACTGACAAATCCCGGCTGTTTTTTTCTGAACCTGCCGCGCTTTTCGCGTCAAATTCATGTTCAGTATAGCATTGTATTGTTTTCCCGACAAGTAGAAAAGAGGTATCCGTTTTGGATACCCCTTCGTCTGTTTCTGTTCACGAATGTTCAGCAAACCCCGACATTCTCAATCATGATGCGCGTCTGAATGATGTGTCTCCGAATGATGCGTCTCCGAATGATGTGTCCTGCCCGAGCTGTTCCCTCCACCGGATGTGGTATTTTTCGGTGACCCCGGAGACAAATTTGTTCCCTGGTTCACACGGGTTGCTTTCTGTCCATTTTCCACCTGCGAGGATGCCGATACCGTTGAAACACCCGAATCGGAACTGTTTTCCGTTGCAGCATTTTTTCCACACGCAACGAAAGCCAATACTGCTGTACCGACAAGTACGGAAATTACTGCCTTCTTCATTTCTCCACCTTCTTTCCTGGTACATCGTTTTCGCCTGAACATTAGAGCGTGTCTGAAAAATTATTTCCGCAATTTGCGAGATACACTCTGGTTGTAATTTCATTTTAAATGAACTTCTTACTATTGTCAATTTACTCTACAAATTCCCTATTATTTTCTTTTTTTGTAACGATTCAGAGCCATGCGAAATGGAAGAAAAATCGCGAAGCAGCCGGACCCCTCTCCCGGATCCGGCTGCCGTTTGTCCTGTATCGTATGCTTTTATTCTGCAGTGCTTGAAGACGTTGAAGCAGTGCCTGTGCTGCTTGTCGATGTCGTTTCGGTACTGCCTGATGTCGTGCTGTCAGACGTTGTACTGTCCGTTGCGGTACTGTCCGTTGTTGTGCTGTCGGTTGTGGTTCCATCTGTGGAATCTGTAGAAGCGCTGTCAACTGTCATCGTATACAGATCTGCGTCCGTTACTTCAAGTTTTTTCCAGTTGGATGCGACCTTGATATCGCTCTCCTTTACCCATCCATCCAGTGTATCGTTGTACTTATCCGATTTGCGGTTGGAAATGATGGTCTGTCTTCTGGACTCGGTTTTGTCCTCGTCGAATGCTTTATCTACACGGATCACATAATATGCATCGTCGCCTTCGATGACACCGTCATAATACTCGCCATCCTTCAGCTTTGCTGCTTCTTCCGCTACTTTATCTCCAAGAGAACAGGTATCGTCATCGTCTTTCTCCGATCCGGTTCCAAAGGATGTCTCGGAAGAGGTCAGATAAGAAACCTCAGAGGAGGAATCGCTGGCGGAACTGCTCGATGTGCTCGCGCTTGAAGCGTCGGATGCGCTTGTGTCGGAAGCATCGGAAGAAGAGCTGCTCTCATCGGAGCTGTCGGCAGAATCGGTGGAATCTGCGGTATTCTCCGCATTTAACTGATCGTTCAGCTCCTTGCGCAGATCGGTAAACGATGCGGCTGCAGGATCCTCAGACTCTTTTAAGAGATCCAGGAATCTCTGTGCGATTTCTTTCTTTGCCGCTTTTTCCTCGTCCGTCAAATCAATCGTTTTTCCATCGTCATCCTTCTCGGTTCCTGCTGTGGATACCGTGATGTAGCTGATGGAGGTCTGCTTTGCCTCTTCATCGGATACCTCGGTATCTACATCTGCGATGATCGGATCATAAATTTTGGTTTGAATAACATACAGCTCCAGTGCATCCTGGATGTCCTCAACGGTTGCGTGCAACTTTTTCATCACATCGTCACCGTTCTTATCTGCGAATGCCTGTGCAGCCTCTTTCGCCTGCTGTTTTTCCTCGTCTGTCAGGGAAATTCCGTATTCCTCTGCGTGCTGCCGCATCAGAAGCTCTTTTTCGATCGTATCAAGAGACTGCTCCTTGAACGTTTCCCCGGTAGTCTTTCCATCGTCGCCTTCCTTGTCGTACATCTCAGACGGCATCTGCATTCCGTACATCGAGTACATCTTGGAATAATAATTGTACATGGTTGCCTGCTGATATCTCAGCATGAAATTTGCCTGTCCGAGTGTAATCGACTCGTCATTTACAGTAATTGCCGTTTTTGTTCCGTCCACATTGTCGGAACCGCAGCCAGTCAGTCCCATCGCTGCCATCGAAGCACTCAGCATAACGCAGACTGCTTTTGCTTTTAAATTTTTCATTACTTCCTCCTCATGCAGGGCGAAATGTATGCTCAAAAAGAGTTTTTCTTTTTACACGTTCGAATTTCCGGTCCTGCATCGATTTTTATAAACGCTTTTCCTATTATACCCTTTTTGTTGATACAGGGCAACTTTTTTCTTCCCTGTTCACGCCTTTTTCACACGATTTTGTGGTTATGCGAGTATTTCACTCCTGTGTGATCTGCAGCAGATCTTCCACCAGTGCATGGCTCTTCTCCAGCAGATCGATCTTTTCCTTTGAATTTCTCCGCCGCGGCGTGTAGACAAACGCCAGCGACTCCATCTGGAATTTCAGTTCGTCTCGGTATTTCTGCAGCAGCTCCGGAATCCGCGCCACATCGATTTTTGCATGCTGCTGTAAGGTGACTCGTACCGAATCGCCCATCTGTTTCAGCTCCGTCACATACGCACAGTGCGCCAGCGCTTTCAGTTCTGCAACAGCCAGAAGATTCTGTACATTTTTCGGCGGTTCCCCGAAGCGGTCGGTCAGCTCCTCCGTCATGTCCTCATACTCTTCCTTATTTTCAATCGCCGCAATTCGCTTATAGGTGTCAAGCTTCAGAGACTCGTTGCTGATGTAGCTGTCCGGAATATAGGCACTGACATTCAGATCAATCGTTGTCTCGAACGCTTCTGCCGGTGCGATGCCCTTCGCCTCCTGGACAGCCTCTGCGAGCATTTTACAATAGAGATCGTATCCAACCGATTCCATATGGCCCGACTGCTCTGCGCCCAGCAGATTTCCGGCGCCTCGGATCTCAAGATCACGCATTGCAATTTTAAAGCCGCTTCCCATCTCCGTAAATTCACGGATCGCATGGAGACGCTTCTCCGCCACTTCCTTCAACATCTTGTTTCTGCGGTACATCAGAAATGCGTAGGAAGTCCGGTTCGACCGTCCGACGCGGCCGCGGAGCTGATAGAGCTGTGACAGTCCCATCTGGTCAGAATCATGGATAATCATGGTATTGACATTCGAAATATCGAGTCCTGTCTCAATGATCGTTGTTGACACGAGCACATCGATCTCTCCGTTGATAAATCCGTACATGATCTTCTCGAGCTCGCGCTCCTTCATCTGCCCGTGCGCAAAGCCCACATTTGCATCCGGCACGAGCTTCTGGATCGTGTTCGCCATATCCGCAATCGACTGGACACGGTTATAGACATAGTAAACCTGCCCGCCCCGCGCAAGTTCACGGTTAATCGCCTCGCGAACCATTTCTTCATTGTATTCACAGACAAAGGTCTGGATCGGCTGTCGATCCTGCGGTGCTTCCTCGAGCACACTCATATCCCGGATGCCGATCAGGCTCATGTGCATGGTACGTGGAATCGGCGTCGCCGTCAGTGTCAGAACATCCACATTTTTTTGCAGCTGTTTGATTTTTTCTTTATGCGTCACGCCGAACCGCTGCTCCTCATCGACAATCAGAAGGCCAAGATCTTTGAACTTTACGTCCTTCGACAGAACGCGGTGTGTTCCGATGACAATATCCACGAGTCCTTTTTTCAGATCCTCCAGCGTTTTTTTCTGCTCTGCCGGCGTGCGGAACCGGCACAGAAGATCAACGCGCACCGGAAAGTCCTTCATGCGCTCAACGAACGTATTGTAATGCTGCTGTGCCAGAATGGTGGTCGGAACGAGGTAGACGACCTGTTTGCTCTCCTGTACTGCCTTGAACGCTGCACGGATTGCAACCTCGGTTTTGCCGTATCCGACATCGCCGCAGATCAGGCGGTCCATGATCTTTTTGCTCTCCATGTCCGCCTTTGTCGCCTCGATCGCCGCAAGCTGATCGTCCGTCTCCTCAAACGGAAACAGTTCCTCAAATTCCTTCTGCCAGATCGTATCCTTTCCGAACTGATAGCCGGATGACGCCTGCCGCTCGGCATACAGCTTCACGAGATCCTGTGCGATATTTTTTACCGCATGGCGAACCCGTGTTTTCGTCTTATTCCATTCCTGACCGCCGATTTTATTCAGCTTCGGCACCTTTGCAGCTTCGCCGGACGCATACTTCTGCAGCGTATCGAGCTGGGTGGCCAGCACATAGAGGTTCGATCCGCCCGCATACTCGATTTTCATGTAATCACGCGTTACGCGGTCCATCTCAATTTTTTCGATACCGCGGTAAATACCAAGACCGTGGCTCTCATGCACGACATAGTCACCGATCGATAGATCTGCAAAATTCTGGATTTTCTGACCGGAATACTCCGATTTCTTCCGGTTTTTCTTCTTCTCTTTTCCAAAAATATCCGTCTCTGTGATCAGCACAAATTTCTGCATCGGATATTCAAAGCCTCTGCGGGCCGCGCCGTGGATCAGCATGACCTCGCCCGGTTTCAGAACACGCTCCTCATTCTCGCTGTAGAAGGCCGGAATCTCCTCATTCTGCAGGTCCTCTGCCAGATGCTGCGCCCTCGTCCGCGACGGACTCGCCAGTACAATACGGTAACCCGCTTTTTTCCAGGATTTCAGATCTTTTACCAGAAGCGGGAACTGATTGTTATACGAATTGACCGATTTCACCGTCACACTGAACTCATCGCGGATGTTCCACTCGCCCTTCTGCGGCTCCATCAGCGATACGGCAACACAGCCGCGGCGGTTCAGTTTTGCCACAAGCTCCGCCGTACTGCACATCAGCTTCGCCTGTCCCGGCAGGAGGTATCCCTTTTCAAGACGGTGGCTCACGCTCTCCTGAAATTCTGCTTCCAGCGCATCGGCACACTCGATGATGCGGTTCGGCTCATCGAGGAAAATGCGGCTGTTCTCCGGCAGATACTCAAGAAACGAGACGGTCTCCGGATAAAAATAATGAAGATACTGCTCCGCTCCCTGCAGAATTTCGCCTTCTCCGATCCGGTCGCAGATTTCCTCTGCTGCACGGCGGATCCTTGCCGCTTCCTCTGTCATCATTTTGTCGCGGAATTTTGTGCTTTGCGCTTTCGCCTCTTTTTTTATAGCTTTTACGCCGCGCGCAATCGTATCCTCTGTTAAAATCAGCTCCGATGCCGGATAGATTATGATTTCCTCGAGGTTTTCAATCGACCGCTGGCTCTCCGCATCGAAGCTTCGGATGGAATCTATCTCATCGCCCCAGAGCTCAATCCGGATCGGGTTCTGTTCCGTCAGCGGATAAATATCGAGAATGCCGCCGCGGACGGAAAACTCGCCGGTCGACTCCACCTGAAAGGTACTCTCATAGCCGAGCTGCACCAGCTCTTTTCTTATTTTATCCAGATCGAGTTCGCTGTCATTGCGCAGATGGATGCAATGTTTTTCGAACACGCCAAGAGGCAGAAGAAAGTCCATACATCCCCCTACACTGGTGATGATGGTAACTTCCTTCCGCTCAAGAAGTGCCTGGATCACCTGAAGCCGCTGCCGGATCAGTAGATTTCCGTGAATGTCTGCCTGATAGAAAATCAGGTCCTTCGCCGGATAATACAGCGTCTCCGCATCGTACAGCCGGTAATCCTCATATAATTCTTTTGCTTTTAATTCATTTTCCGCGATCAGAAGCCGCACCGGGGCATCCTCGGAGAGACCTGCAATCATGTGGGCTTTCTGGCTTTCCAGACAGCCCGAGATCACCGTCACACCTGCGGTTCCTTTTTTCAGATCACGGAACAGCTCGTCAAAACGGGCAATTTCTTTGATCGGTTCTAATAACGCTTTCATTTTCCTTACTCTGCCGGGTTTGCAGATTTGCGGTTATACTCATTCATAGCTGCGTCCACATCCCCGTTCAGCATCTGCTCAATTGCTTTTGCCGCATGCTCGATCGCCAGATTTACAAGGGGACGTTCGTCTTTCGTAAACGGACTTAACACGTAGTCCGCCAGATCCCAGTTTTTCGGTTTCTCACCGACGCCGACCTTCACACGCATAAAATGGTCGGTGCCAAGATTGGCGATGATGTTTTTGATGCCATTGTGGCCGCCCGCGCTTCCTTTTTTGCGGATACGGATCTGTCCCGGCGCCAGGCTGATATCATCGTAAACCACGATCAGCTCGCTCTCCGGATCCACTTTGTAATAGTTCACCAGCTCCCGAACGGACTCGCCGCTCAGGTTCATATATGTCATCGGCTTTGCGACAATGACTTTCTGGCCTGCGATCATGCCCTTTCCGAACAGTGCCTTGTGGCCTGCACCGGAAGACGGGATCTGATATTCGTCGATCAGGTAATCGATGGTGTCGAATCCGACGTTGTGCTTCGTGCCCTCATACTGGCGCGTCGGATTTCCCAAACCTACTATAATAAACATACTTCCTCCTGCAATGCAGACAACAGAGAGCAGAAAAAACTTTCCCTGCCCTCTGTTGTCTGATGTATGATTGTTCCTTTTCTTTAGTTAAAATATACCAGTTCGCTCTCCGGTTTCTTGGCCGGTTTGATTTCTTTTGCATACAGAACCGGGCCTTCGCCATCGTAAACCTTCATATAGCCCCATTTTACCGTTGCAGTCACGTCAACCCAGGAACCCATTACGAGAGATTTGGCGCTTGCGCATTTGCAGACATAGCCGATAAAAGAAGTATCATCTGCACAGCAGGTCATTGCCATACGACCCGGAACAAAGAAATCGGCTCCGACATCCTTGCTCTTTAATACCATACCGCGGAAATGAACAGTCTTGCCCTCGTAACGCTCCGGGTTGTCGCCCATATCGACATACCAGATTCCGTAATCGGCATCGTCGATCTCGATCACATCGGCATCGGTATCAAACGGCATCTGATCCTCAAAAATGTTGTCAATTTCGCCTTCTTCATTCTCAAACAGAACGTCGCATGCCTGATTGACTACTTTGATGCTGCGGCGGAATGCCGGAAGTGGATCTTCTGGACGACAGCGGTTGAACATAACCATATCCGCATTTTTTGCCATCTCCATGAAAACAGATTTCATATTCTGCATATAAATCTGGAAGCAGCTTGCATCGACCGTCACAATCTCCTGTACAATGCCCCAGCCGCGCGGCAGCTCCATTTCTTCCAGTTTTTTTACACTCCAGAGCGGATTGTATTCCAGAATAATACGTTCCGGGCGGTATTTGCGGTTCAGTTTTTTCAGGTAATCCAGGGTAAACTGCTCTGGTCCTTCTACGATTTCCAGGACGGTGTTGTGTTTGAGCAGTTCTTTTTCGTCGTACTCTACTTCACCTTCTTCGGTTGTGATCAGAAGGGTCGGTCCGTCGATCTGGAAATAGTCCTGTGCTACGGTAAAATTGATAAAAGAGGTTTTTCCACTCTCCAGAAATCCTGTTATGAGATAAATCGGAATTTCTACTTCGTCTTCTTCGTACATTTTGTACCTCCGTTGTCTTTGACGTACTCCCGGAATCTTTCTGCACTTGCTTTTGCGGCTGAGATTCCGGACGTGCCTTTTGCTTTGTCTCTAAATCAAGAAAAAAGCTGCCACATCGGATTTTGTTTCTGATGCGGCAGCTTCACTACAGTTCACAGGTACCCTGCGGACCGTAATTTTCGCAGCTACTTTGTATTTTTACAGTCCGAACAGCTCTGCCAGCTTATCTTCTGCTAATTTGGAACCGATGACACAGATTCTTCCGGTGAATTCCGGTGCTCCGTCACGTACTTCGTACTCTTCCGGAACCATATCGAAATAGATCCACTGTCCATCGGCGCCTGCTACCATACCTTTGGCCCGAAGAACCATACCATAAGCGGTATCCTCGGAAAGTTTCTTTAAGATGCCTTCAATCTGCTCTTTGGTGAAGGTCTTCACAGTCTCCTGACCCCAGCTTGTGAAAACTTCGTCTGCGTGATGATGGTGATGATGATCATGACCGCAGCCGCACTCGTCATCGTGGTGATGATGATGCTCATGGTCGTGATCATGGCCGCAACAGCACTCGTCATCATGGTCGTGGTGATGATGCTCATGCTCCTCGTCGTGATCGTGGCCGCAGCAGCACTCGCCGTCATGGTCGTGGTGATGATGTTCATGTTCGTCCTCATCATGATCGTGATGATGGTGCTCATGCTCCTCATCGTGGTCATGGCCGCAGCAGCACTCGTCGTGGTCATGATGATGGTGATGATGCTCTTCCTCTTCTACCTGCGCAAGGTTGATGATGGCACCTTCCATCGTATCGAGTACTTTCTTACCACCCAGTACTTCAACCGGTGTGGTAATAATGTGTGCTTCCGGATTCAGTTCGCGGAGCATCTTTACTGCTGCCTCTACTTTTTCCGTATCGGCTTTATCGGTACGGCTCAGGATGATGGTTCCTGCGCTCTTTACCTGATTCTCGAAGAATTCGCCGAAGTTTCTGAGATACATTTTGCATTTCATAACGTCGACTACGGTTGTTGCGGAATTCAGGGCTACGCCTGCTTCTTTTTCTACACCGTCTACAGCCTTGATGACGTCGGAGAGTTTACCTACGCCGGACGGCTCGATGATGATGCGGTCCGGGTGATATTTGGTGATAACATCTTTTAATGCTGCGCCGAAGTCTCCCACAAGAGAGCAGCAGATGCAGCCGGAGTTCATTTCACGGATTTCGATACCGGCATCTTTTAAGAAGCCTCCGTCGATTCCGATTTCACCGAATTCGTTCTCGATCAGGACAACCTGCTGGCCTTTCAGTGCGTCTCCGAGGAGTTTTTTGATCAGGGTTGTTTTTCCTGCGCCCAGGAAACCTGAAATAATGTCTATTCTTGTCATTGATTTAACCTCTTTATCTTGTTGATTCCGTTTATAGTTAGCTGCAAAAGGGCCGAAGTTTATCCTCCGCCCCACACTCACGCTTATTATAGCAACCATAGAACAAAAAATCAAGAGAATTTCCCTTGCTTTTTCTGCATTTCACCATTATAATATATTACATGTCTTTTCTACTTTAACGCGTTGAATGGGCAAATCATTTTACCTATGAATGGGGGATTTTTTTATGAGTGGAACGAAAGAAAAAAAACTCAATCTGCCACAGTCACTGCTTTTGCTGCTGCTGATCATCGTATCCGTCGCAGTCTGTATCCGCCTGAAAACCGGCGGTCCTATGATCGGCCTGTTTGCAAGCTGGATTTTTATCTATCTGTTTTGTAAGATTTTCGGTATTTCTTACGCCAACATTGTTGCCGGCGCATACGATGCCATCCGTATGGTCGTCCCGACGCTCTGCCTTCTGATGGCCATCGGTGTCATGATCGGCACCTGGCTGCAGAGTGGCACCATTGCCACCATCATTTCCTGGGGCTTAAAAATGATTAACCCGTCCTGGCTGCTGCCTCTGACGCTGCTGTTCTGCTCCATTTTGAGTATTGTAACCGGTACTTCCTATGGTTCCGTCGGAAGCGCAGGTGTTGCCATGATGGCGATCGGAAACGCCATGGGTATCCATCCTGGCATGGTAGCCGGTGCTGTCATCTGCGGTGCCATGTTCGGTGACAAATTAAGTCCTCTTTCCGATACCACAAACCTTGCTCCGGCCGTTGCAGATGCCAAACTTGGCGATCATATCCGCTCGATGCTCTGGACCACCCTTCCAACGTATGTAATTACCTTAATTCTTTTTACTATTCTCGGTTTCCAGCAGACCAGCGGAAGCTATACCGAGGGAAGCATTACCGTTTACATCGATGCTTTAAACGGTGAATTCCAGCTCGGATGGATTACCATGATCCCTGCCATCCTGATTATTGTATTGCTCCTCTGCAAAGTAAATGCGATCTCTGCACTTGGTCTTTCCAGCTTCGCTGCCGGATTTGTTTCCTATTTTGTGCAGCACGATACTCTGCAGGGCATCATCCGCACAGCTTACAACGGTTACACAACCACAATCGAAGAACCGGTATTACAATCCATCTTAAACCGCGGCGGCATGGGAAGCATGCTCCAGTACGTAGCCATTATCTGCTTTGCTGTCGGCATGGGCGGCATGCTGGAAAAACTCGGTGTACTGGATCACATTCTTCAGGCGATTGTAAAGAGAATCAATAGCGATGGAAGTATGATCCTGGCAACGATGATTGTCGGTTACGTGACCAGCCTCATCAGCTGCTCCCAGCCGATGGCACACGTTCTGACCGGCCGTCTGATGGCACCTGTCTTTCAAGAGCGCAAGGTTGCACCGGAAATTCTTTCCCGCTGCCTCGAAGACTCCGGAACTATGGCTGGTCCTATGATTCCATGGCATGGCTACGGCGTATACATGGCCGGCACACTTGGTGTTGCATGGTCGGCATTTTTCCCGTACTTATTCCTGCTTTACCTGACCCCGGTTTTCAGTATTTTCTACGGATTTACCGGAATTTCCATTAAGCATCTTCCGGAAACCCAAAACAATGAATCAAAAGAAGAGAAATAAGGCAAAAGCAGAAATCGTAACAGAAAATCATAAACAGAAACAGAAACAAAAAAGAAAAGGAAAAGAGAAAGAATGCAGACAAAACTTGTTCTTCTCGGAACCGGCACACCAAATGCGTGTCCGAATGCCAACGGACCTTCCTCCGCTGTCGTGGTCGGTGACCGTGCTTATCTGGTAGATTTTGGCCCTGGCGTTGTCCGCCAGGCCTCAGCCGCCTATTTTAACGGCGTAGATGCCCTGCGGCCGGATCTTCTGACCGTTGCCTTCTGTACGCACCTTCACACAGACCATACCGCAGGATACCCGGATCTGATTTTTACTCCGTGGGTGCTGGAGCGCCCGGTTCCATTGAAAGTTTTCGGGCCAAAGGGCTTACAGCACATGACCGATCATATCTTACAGGCCTATGAAACCGACATTGATTTCCGAATTCACGGTTTCGAAAAAGCAAACGAATCCGGCTACCGCGTTGAGGTAACAGAAATTGAATCCGGCATTGTCTACCGGGATGACCTGGTTACGGTGGAGGCTTTTCCGGTCAGCCACGGAACACTGGAATGCTACGGCTATAAATTCACCACACCGGACCGCACAATCGTCATCACCGGCGATACCGCTCCGCTGGATCTCGTGGCAGAAAAATCGAAAGGCTGTGATATCCTGCTGCACGAAGTGGAATACGCCGCCGGAATCTCCTGCCGCGAACCAAAATGGCAGAAATACCACCGGGAAGTGCATACGTTAAGCACGGATCTTGCCGGTGTTGCAAAAAAGGCAAATCCGAAACTGCTCGTTACGTATCACCGGATTTACCATATGAATGTACAGGATAACCACAAAAACCTTGCCGCCGAGATGGCATGGCGCGATGCCGCGATTCTGGATGAAATCCGGGATGCAGGGTATGACGGATATGTCGTGAACGGAAAAGACCTGGATGTATTTTAAAATACGGGGCAGCGTACCAATTCTGGTTTACGAATTGGTACGCTGCCCCGTTCGTTTTGGGATGAGCCCGGAGACGCTTTCTATTTTCATTTACCCGACTGGCAGATTCTACCATACTCTGCGTTATTTCAGAACTGTTTTTTCTTTGACATTAACCTCCTCAGAACGTATAATCATAGTATTACAACTCTGGCAAAACAGCAGGATTTTCTGCTGTTTGTCGTTACAGGAACCTGATCCGCAGACGGCTTGCACAGTCTGCCTTTCGTTTGCGTTCCAGAAAGGATGTTTTATATGGCAGCTACTACTACGAAACCCGTAAAAAGCGCCGGTAAAATTCCCGGCAGTACCTTGAAAATCATTGCGATGGTCTGTATGCTGATCGACCACACTGCAGCTGTACTTTTCGACCGAATCCTGATTTCCCGCGGTCTTCTGAATGCGGTGAACGCTTCGGACGGAGGCGCATCATTTCTCTCTACCGGAAACACAGCTGTGATTTATTATGCGGATATGATTATGCGCGCAATCGGAAGGATCAGTTTTCCGATTTTCTGTTTTCTGTTGATTGAAGGGTTCATGCATACGCATGATGTGAAAAAGTATGCGCTGAATCTTGGGATTTTTGCACTGGTTTCGGAGATCCCGTTCGATCTGGCATTTGCAGGAAAACCGTTTTATCTGAATTATCAGAATGTATTTTTCACTTTATTTATCGGCCTTGTGATGATGATTTTTCTGCAGAAAATCGATTCAAAAGCGCAAAAAGATGCCGGTGCATGGCAGAGGGCGAACTGGAAGGTTTCGGTTGGCAAGCTGCTGGTGATTGTGGCAGCCTGTGCAGTGGCCACGCTGTTGAAGACAGATTACAGTGCAATGGGAATTCTGACGATTGTGCTGATGTATAATATGAGAAAGAATAAAATGTACTGTATCGGAATCGGGTGTGCGGTGCTTACGCTGTTGAGTCTGAATGAAATCACCTGTTTTCTGGCTATGATTCCGGTGCATTTTTATAACGGAAAACGGGGATTGAATCTGAAGTATCCGTTTTATGCGTTTTATCCGGTGCATCTGCTGGTGCTGTTTGCGATTGCGGCGGTACTGGGGATGGCGGGGGTTGCGGTTGTTTAAAAAACGGACACCCGGAAGTGCACCTGCGCCGCCCCAGGACACAGTCCCAGACGACACAGACGCACTTCCGGGCTGACATTGAGGCGGGAGGTGGAGAGGTCTGGATTTGCTGCGCAAATCGGCGTGAGATTCTACTTAATATACTTCTTAACTTCCAACGGATACCCCAAAAGCTCTTCGCTGCGAATCACTTCAAAATTCTCCGGTTGAAAATCTTTGCGTAACGTCACAGTGTTCAGGCAATGATATCCCAATCTATGATAGAGTTTCATCGCTCCAAAATTTCGCGCAGCTACCTCAAGATAGACAGATTCAGAATACTTTTTTATCTCGGCTTCAACCAGCGCAATCGCATGACTTCCGTATCCGTTTCCCTGGTATTCCGGAAGTACGAAAAGATCTTCGATCCAGTCAACTTCCGCCCCGCGGCTTCCGAGATGCACAAATCCAATGGGGATCTCTTCTTTTAAGATAAAATAAAACACATGCCCTTTGTCTGTCCAGGCAGCAAGATTCTCCGCGGCCTCTTCGTCGGTTATAACATAATCACCATGAGCCAGCCAAAAGCCTCGAATCAGCTCTTTTGCAAGTTGTGCTTCGTTTTCATATTTCTGTAAAGCTATAATTTCATTCATTTTTTCATCTCCCTTGTTTTTTTAACCGAATCAAGTAAGTCCCCACCCACTGCTTATTACTTTTCGCAATGGAAGCAGGGGACTTGTTTGATTCGGTTAAACTATGATATACTCAAATCATCATGATACCAGGCTCAAAAAGCTAATGCAAGCTCGCTTGCAAGAGGATTTTTGAACTCTTGACCTGTCAAAAACATGACGAGGAGTGCAATGATATGAAAAAAGCGACAAATTTGATATCCTTTCTGATTTTAATGATGGTACTGGTCGGCTGTAGCAAAGAAACGGTCCATATCGACTTTCCTTTTGAAGTTGGAGATGTTGAAAATGTCGAAATGTACCACTATGCGGGAGCACCGGTATCAGCAGAAAAGAAAATAGTCGTTGCAAAAACTGATATAACAGACTTGTATCATATGTTTGAAAACTTATCATTGACAGACAAACAAGTCGAGGAAATCACAGGCGCAGATGTGACCAGTTTTCGATTTAACCTTTCGGATGGGACAAACTACGAACTGGTTTATGTCTGCAATGGAGTCAAGAATGGAAAGCTGAAATCTTCCACGGGCAATTTTGAATACTTCACAAATTCAGATATCGGCTCATATTGGTCGAATATGGATCTTGAATCAGTTTCGGTGAAAGAAAGTGAATTGCCGAAGTGGCATAACTGATTCAGCCTCGAAGGACTCCCTGTCATAAGCGCTGGGGTGTTTTTATATATGATTCATCTCGTTTCCGTTTCTCATAAATCGCTTCCATCCATTCCAGCACATCCTCTTTGTTCTGCTGAAACGGTTCGCTGTGACTTAGGAAAAAATGCGGCGCACGCACGTTTTTCAGAACTCGGATTTCTGCCAGCAGGCGCTCGGCATTATAAACGGTCTGTCCGTTTTTCTGCGTCGCATATGCCGCATCCCCGAGAAAGCACCACGTCTCATCCACTTCCAATGCAAGCGATCCTTTGGCATGACTCGATGGAATCGGAAATAAATGTAACCACACGTCACCGTCCTGAAACCACGTATCTTCTTCTATCACAGTTCCTGTTTTTGTATAACGAAACGTATTTTTCCCCTGGTAAACCGCTTCGCACGAAATCTCCGACAGATTCCCGATATGGTCGGGATGAAAATGGGATAAAATCACCCGAATTTCTTTTCCTGTCTGTTCTGACTTTTTCTGCAGAATTTCTGAAACCGCAGGATGATTTCCCACGTCATATACCCAGAAAAATGCATCACCCTCGATGATCACAACATTTGCCGAAAGTGGATGTTCTGTCGGTGTAAGATAGGAAATGTGATCGTTGATTGTCTGGATGTGCGGAATCTGTATCGGCTCTTTTCTTTCTTCTTTCATCAAATCAACACCTCTTTTCCTTCGAACACAAAACACAATGACCGACAGATTTAAGAAATCTCTTTCGTTCTCTGCCGGTCATGATATTAATGAAAATTAGTAGCTATCTTATTTTAGAAGCTGAACACCGCCACACCATACGCCGGAAGTGCATATGCAATCCGATATGGCTGGCCATCGCATTCTCCCTCTTTGGCACGGTAGGCTACCTGGCGTTTTTCGGTCGGGCCGCCGTATTTCATATCGGAGCTGTCGAGTATCAGGCGGTACTGTTTTTTGCGCGGTACGCCACACATATAATCCGGACGCTCGACCGGTGTGAAATTGCAGACGAACAACAGGTTGTTTTTTCCTGTCGGTGACCAGCGGACGAAGCTGTAAATGCTGCGGTCGCCGTCGTTGGCATTGATCCACTGGAAGCCTTCGTAGCCGCAGTCGTTCGCGTAGAGTGCCGGGTACTTGCGGTACATTTTCAGCAGGTCACTAAAGAAGGTCTGCAGATGCTGATGCCCCTCATCTGCCAGCAGGAACCAGTCGATCTCGCGTTCCTCGCTCCACTCGCGGAGCTGTCCGAAATCCTGTCCCATGAACAGAAGTTTTTTGCCCGGGTGCCCGAACATGAAAGCATAGCCTACCATCAGGTTCTGGAATTTTTCCTCCAGATCGCCCGGCATTTTATTGATCATCGAGCATTTCAAGTGGACAACCTCATCGTGCGAGAGCACCAGAATGTAGTTCTCGGAAAATGCATAGGTCATGCCGAAGGTCATCTTGTTATGGTTGTATTTGCGGAAGTATGGATCGAGCTTCATGTAATCGAGGAAGTCATGCATCCATCCCATGTTCCATTTGTAGGAGAAATGCAGGCCGCCGTCCTCTACGCTTCCCGTTACCTTCGGCCACGTTGTGGACTCCTCGGCAATCATGATGACACCTTTGTTTCGTCCGCGCACCAGGGTATTCAGGTGTTTGAAGAACTCGACGGCTTCGAGATTTTCATTTCCGCCGTTCTTGTTCGGCACCCACTGGCCCGGCTCTTTTCCGTAGTCGAGATACAGCATCGAAGCAACAGCATCGACACGGAGACCGTCTACGTGGTACTCTTCTACCCAATAAAGCGCATTTGCCAGCATAAAGTTTTTCACTTCATTTTTGCCGTAATCAAAGATCTTCGTTCCCCACTCCGGGTGCTCGCCCTTTCTCGGGTCGGCGTACTCATACAGCGGCTGACCATCAAAATCAACAAGGCCGTGCGCATCTTTCGGGAAGTGTGCCGGTACCCAGTCCAGAATAACACCGATTTTATTTTTATGCAGATAATCAACAAGATATTTAAACTCTTTCGGTGTTCCGTAGCGGGAGGTCGGTGCGTAATAGCCCGTTACCTGATAGCCCCAGGAACCGTCAAACGGATGCTCTGCAATTCCCATCAGCTCTACGTGGGTATAGCCCATTTTTTTTACGTAATCGGCAAGCGAATGTGCGAACTGAACGTAATTGTAAAATCCGTCCGGGTTGGATTCGGACCACGGATGTTTCATCCAGGAGCCCGGGTGCACTTCGTAGATGGAGAGCGCGGATTTCTGAACGTCAAATTTTTTGCGGTTCGTCAGCCATTCGCTGTCACCCCAGCGGTAGCCTTCGATTTCCGCTACTTTTGACGCGGTACCCGGCCGTTTTTCGGATGCAAATGCGTATGGATCTGCTTTGTACAGTTCTCTTCCGTCCGGTGTGCGGATGTAATATTTATACATCATTCCCTCGGTCACGCCCGGAACGAACACTTCATAAACGCCGTCCTCGCCGACTTTCCGCATCACATTGGCATGGGCATCCCAGCCGTTGAATTCGCCGATGACAGATACTTCCGCCGCATGCGGAGCCCATACGGTGAACCAGGCTCCTACTTTGCCGTCTTTTTTGTCCAGGTGCGCACCCATTTTCCGGAAAATATCGTAATGGGTTGCCTGGCCAAATAAGTACTGATCCAGTTCAGAAAATCTTGGCTGATAGCCCGCCGGTTTTTTTGGCGCTTTTCTGGTTTTCGCTGTTGTTTTTGCCGTTGTTTTCGCAGTTTCCTTCATAGAAAAAATCCCCTTTATGCTTCTTTTTCAATCAGAACACAGCCGCACGGAGGTACTTCAACAAAAAGTTTTCCATTTTCCGGAGAAATGGCTTCTCCGGTTACCGCGTTTTTCCATGTTCCGTCGCAAGATGCAGGAATCCAGACTCCCGCACTCTGGTTTTCATCATTATTTACTGCTGTGATCAGAGCGTCTGTCTCATCCAGGCGCGCAAAGGCATACTGGCGGTTGGTCAGCATGAGTTCGCGGTATCTTCCCGTTCGTGCTGCAGGATGTTTTTTTCTGACGTCTGATAATGTTTTGATCCATGCCGGAAGTTTTTCTGCCGGCGGATTTTTCTCCAGTTCTTCCAGATTCAGCGCCGGACGCAGCGGATCGTCGTTTCCGCCTTCTTTTCTTCCCTCGATGCCGAATTCCGATCCGTAATAGATGGACGGGATGCCCGGCAGGAAGTACAGCAGCGCATAAATTGGAATCATGTTTTCTTTTACGTTCAGCTTGCTGGCCAGACGGTCTACGTCGTGATTGTCAACGAAGCTGTACAGTTTCTTTCCTTTGTAAATGCCGCCGTTTTCGTCAAATTCGCGGCGGATCGTATGTGCAATTTCGAAGTAGTTATGATCGTTATGTCCCGAATAAAGTCCTTTGTGAAGCTCGTAGTTTGTGACACTGTGCAGCAGATGCTGGCCGTCTCCGATGTAGCGCGCATAGTCGCCGTGGATGACTTCGCCCATCAGCCAGAAGTCCTGTTTTTTGGCGGATGTGCGTGCGCGCATCTGCTCCATGAAGCCGAAATCCAGGCAGTCGGCGCAGTCGAGACGGATGCCGTCGATGTCGAATTCGTCGATCCAGAAGTCGATGACATCAAGGAGATAGTCGCGGACCTGCTGGTTCTGGAGATTCAGGTTGACGAGTTCGAAGCAGTTTCTCCATGCTTCGTAGGAGAATCCGTCGTTATAGCAGGTGTTTCCGCCGAACCAGATTCCTTTGTACCATCCGCAGTACGGGGACTGTTCTCTTTTTTCCTGAATGTCGCGGAAGGCAAAGAATTCGCGGCCGGTGTGGTTGAAGACACCGTCTACGACGACTTTGATGCCGAGTTCGTGGGCTTTTTTTACGTATGCGGCAAAGTCCGCGTTGTCGCCTAAGCGGCGGTCTACCTGTTTGTAATCTTTTGTGTCGTATCCATGTGTGGTTGATTCAAACAAGGGGCCGATATAGATTGCGGTACAACCGAGATCTGCGATGTGCGGAAGCCACTGTTCCAGTGTGGAAAAGCGGTGTACGGTTTCTTCCGATTCATTTTTTCTCGGCGCGCCGGTCAGTCCGATCGGATAGATGTGATAAAATTCTGCCTCTTCATACCATGGTGCCATTTTGTTTGTCCTCCTTGTTTTTGGGTTATGAGTAAATTCCATACATGAACTGGTGTACCAGACGGTAGACTTCTTCGTCCCGGACGACGAGGTTGGAAAGATCGGATTGATCTCCTGCTGTCATCATCAGGTAGTGCATCAGGATTCCGGAGAAGCCTACGGCGAATTGTTCCTGACGGCCGTTCATGTTGCCGAGTTCGGCGCTGGCGTTGTCGAAGACGTCGACGCACAGGTGATAGAACCGGTCAATCATGGGGTATACGGTGCGGAAGCCTTCGCTTTTTCTTCCGGAATAGAACAGTGCCATCATCAGCATATGGAATTTCGGGTCTTCGGAGGCTCCGTTGAAGAAGGCACGCGCGATGCGGTACAGTTTTTCGGGGATGTTTTTCCCGGTTTCGGAGGCTTCGATGAGTTTTTGTTCCATGGGCTGAAAGTGCTCGTTTAGCAGGGCTTCGAGGAGGCCTTGTTTGCTGCCGAAGTAATAGTACAGGGTTGGTTTGGATACTCCGGCGGAGTCTACGATCTGCTGAACACCGACGGCGTCGTACCCGCTTTCGTAGAAGAGGGTCAGAGCTGAGTTCATGATTAGCTGACGATTGTCCATTTTGAATCCTCTTTGTTGCGGAAGGGACGCTCTCTGGAGTTCGCCTGGCCGCGGTGTGTTTGGGTGGTTGTTTGTTACGTGTGAGTTGGCATTTGTTTTGGTTTAAAATGCTTTTGTTGATTTTGTATTTAAGAAGTCTGCTTTTGTGTGTGATGGTCGAATTGCGTGAGTTTTTGGCAATTTTGACGAATTTTGTTGGATTTTGCAGGTTTCTTATGTGTGTTTCTGTTATCATTATACCAATCGGTATATAAAAAGTCAATGCGAAATATATAATGGATGAAAATAGATGCATAGAAAAAGAACCGGCGGGGAAATCTTTAGTTTAGTTCTCAGATTTCTCTGTCGGTTCTTTTCTTATTTTCCGATACTGTTTTTATACGAACTGAACCTCACATGACTAAAGTCACGTGCTTCAGACCGCTTTAGGCGGCAGACAAAATATCGGCGGATACGCCTGTTTCTTAGATCTTGCGCGGATACGCGCTTCTTCCATGCCGGATACGGCAGGTCTCCACATAACAGGTAGTCCACGGTATATCCGCCTGTGTTTATGCTGCTTTTCGCAGTTCCATTTCTGAAATTAAGTCTCTCAAATCCGCATAAACACATGAGGTTCTACTCTTTACTGCAGGAACTTTTGCCTCCAGCAAAGACCTTTCCGTTGCCGGTAAGGGTTTTAAAATTTCACGGATAAAATATCTTGCTCCAATATTGTACGATGCAGATAATCCTCCTTCTGCATTTTTTTGCATTTTCTCTTTTTGTTCTCCAATTGCTGTTTTCCTTCAGATGCCGTATAATGGAAACAGCATTTTTCAAATTCAAATTAAGGAGAACATAAACTGATGATACGATTTAATAATGACTACAATCACGGTGCGCACCCGGAGATTCTGGAGGCGCTGGGGGCTATTAATGGGAACAGTTATGGTGGATATGGGGAGGATGAATGGTGTGAGAAGGCTGCGGAGCTGATTCGGGAGAAGATTCATTGTGCGGATGCGGCGGTTCATTTTTTTCCGGGGGCGACGCAGGCGAATTTTATTGTGACGGCGGCAGCGCTTTCGCCGGTGCAGAGTGTGATTGCGGCGGATACCGGACATATTAACTGCCATGAGGCGGCTTCGATTGAAAATACCGGGCATAAGATTCTGGAGCTGCCGAATACGGATGGTAAAATTTCGGCGGAACAGATTGCAGCGTGTGCGGCGGCTTATTATGAAGGCGGTGAGCCGGAGTATCTGACGGAGCCGAAGATGGTATATCTTTCATTTCCGACTGAGCAGGGAACGCTGTATTCGCTGCAGGAGCTGACGAAGATTCACGAGGTCTGCCGGAAGTATGATATGTATCTGTTTGTGGACGGGGCACGGCTTGGATACGGGCTTGGATCAGAGAAGAATGATGTTTCTCTCGAGGATCTCGCTGCTCTCACAGATGTTTTCTATTTCGGCGGAACGAAATGCGGTGCGCTGTTTGGTGAGGCCGTTGTGCTTACAGCTGACTCGCTGAAAAAGCGGTTCAAAGCCTACATGAAACAGAACGGCGCTGTCCTCGCAAAGGGATGGCTGCTCGGACTGCAGTTCCACTGCCTGCTGGGGCATGATCTTTATTTCACTGCGACACGCCGCGCCGATGAACTTGCCATGAAACTCCGCAAAGCATTTGCGGCGCAGGGGATTCCATTCTGGGTGGAGAGTTTTACGAATCAGCAGTTTGTGATTCTCACCGATGCGCAGAAGGAAACTCTGGAAAAACGCTATATTTTCGAGCCAATGGGGAAATCCGCGGACGGCGGAAATATTGCGCGGTTCTGCACCAGCTGGGCAACGACGGAAGAGGAAGTGCAGACACTGATTGATGACCTCAAAGCTTTATAATTTTTGTCCAAAACGGCATTCTGCAAACACCGGCGATCTCTAAATCTGCTTTGCAAATTCAAAGAAAAAGCTGTACCGGTGTGCCACGAAAATGCAGATTTTTCCTTGTTTTACTCCGAGAAAGGAATCTTTATGTCTCATAAAATTGGTATTACCGCCTGCTCCAACCCCATGCATCCTTCCTTTTCCGCCGATCTGGCGCGTCTCTGTCAGATTCTGCGGAAGCTGGGCTTCGATCCTGTTTTAAGCCCCTGCCTCTTCGACAACGGTTCCGGCTTTTCCGGCACGGGCGCGGAGCGGGCGGATGCATTGATGAACCTTTACTGTGACCCAGAAATCACGGATATTTTTGATGTTTCCGGCGGCGATATGGCGAATGAAGTTCTGCCGTATCTGGATTTTTCTGTCATCGCCGCCTCCGGCAAGCGCTTCTGGGGATACAGTGATCTCACAACGATTGTCAATGCTGTCACGACTGCGACTGGAAATGAGTCGATGCTGTATCAGGTTCGAAATCTGCTGTACGACCACAGCGCCGAACAGATCACTCTGTTCCAAAACGCTTTTTCCGGGCAGTCTCCCAGCCTCTTCGACCTCCCTTGCACATTTCTGCAGGGCGATCACATGGAAGGTGTGATGATCGGCGGAAATATCCGCTGTTTTCTGAAGCTCGCCGGAACGGATTTTCAGCCGGATTTCCGCGGAAAAATCCTGCTCCTCGAAGCCATGGGCGGCGGCGTTCCGCAGATGGTTACGTTTCTGTCCCAGCTGAAAATGATGCATGCCTTTGAACAGATCAATGGTATTCTCCTCGGAACATTTTCCCAGATGGAACGCGACCAGCTGACGCCGGATATGCCGCAGCTTGTCCGCCAGGCGGCCGGACCGGATCTCCCGATTGCAAGGACTCCGTATATCGGCCACGGCACGGATGCACATGCCGCCGTGATCGGCAAATTTTATCAGATTTCTTCTGACTGATATACATCCGCGTAGCGCACGCCGAACTCCTCTGCGTCTGCATGGCGTTCCATATAGATATCAATGTGGCCGTACGGCGTGCCGCGGTCCTCGACCGTGTAAATTTTTCCGCCGATATTCAGCTTCGTTCCAAACGGCAGAACGCCGGTTGCAATGGTCCGGCCCTGCACCGGCATTTTTCCGGATGCGGTCGGGCCGCCCGCCCAGCGGCCACAGCAGACGGCGCAGTTGCAGTAAGCGGTCAGTTTAAAATTGCCGAGATATTTTCCCGAAGCGCTTTCCAACCGATCACCTGCGGTACTGTTTTCTGCACTTGTATTCTGCACATTTTCTGCTCCCGCCTTCTGTTTTCCACCATTCCCGTTTTCTGTTGTCTGGTTATCCACAGAGTTTCCTTCTTTTCTCCCATTATCCACATCTCCCGTTTCTATTTTGCTCTCACGTATTTCCTCCGAAATCACCCGCACAGCAAATTCTGTCGATTTCTCATAGTTAAAATCTGAAATCAGAATCCCCGTCGCCTCGCTTCCAGCGTGGATTACTTTTCCATCACCGAGATAAATCATGACATGGTAAATAAACCCGCTCTCCCGCTGGTAAAACAGCAGATCACCAGGCTTTGCCTCCTGCACCGGAATGCGTGTTCCAGCTTTCGCCTGCTGGCGTGAGGTTCTCGGAAGGGTATACCCGAAATTAGCAAAAATCTGCTGGGCAAAGCCGGAACAGTCGCAGCCGTTTGTAAGACTCGTCCCGCCCCAGACGTACGGATTTCCCAGGAATTTTTTCGCGTACTGCAGGACCTCGCCGCGCGCTTCGTCAGAAGAAAGAAGTGTTCTCGTCGTTGCATATGTATAGGTGTACGCCTTATTATTCCATGGCTTCACCCACATTTCCGCCATGGGAAAACTTTCCTCCTGCCAACGGTTTACCTCTTTTTCAGCCTCTTCTCCGCGCAGGAGATACCGCGCGCAGACAAATCCACGGACATCGCCGGATTCCACATAAACCCAGTCAGAATCCGCATCCGCTAAAATATAACAGAGGCTTCCCTTCGGCAGGATTCCGACGATTTTCTGATTTGTGCCTTTTCCTTCGCGCACGTGAAGCCAGGAATTTACATCGGCGATAGCATATGTTTTTTCAACCGTATGAAACAGCCACGGCATACGGGAAATCGTGACTTTTTCAGCTTCTGCCGCCTGCCACTCACTGTAGCTTTCCCGCGTGCGCTCAGCTTCCTGCTCTGCCGAAAAGACGGGTTCAGCCTCGGCGGCTGGCGGTTCCGCAGACTGTGATAAATCAGAATCCGAAGAGACTTCTGCCGTCTTGTCCCCACCAGCTGCATCATCACTTCCTGCAGATCCGTTTTCTTCCTCCGGCGGTTCCATCTGCTCCCCATCTCCGCCGCCGATTTCTTCCTGCCCCGGCCATGGATCGTTGGAAATATCTTCCCCTTCGCCCGGCCACGATCCATCCATTTCACTGTTTCCCGGTGTTTCCGGCATGTCTCCCTGATCTCCCGGTTCTGGATTTTCCGGCTCCTCTGGCTCTGTCTCTCCTGCCTCTCCCGGTTCTGCATTTTCCGGCCCCTCTGGCTCTGTCTCGCCCGTTTTTCCCGGTTCCGTCATTCCTGCATTCTCTCCGCCGTCAGGCTCCTGCGGTTCCGGTTCCTCCGGGACTGTCTCATCTTCTTTTCCCTCGGATCCACTTTCCTCTTCCATCTCATCATTCTGCGTACCTTCCGATTCTGTCACCTCTTCCGCTTCCGCAGGTGCCTCCTCCGCCGCATCTTCCTCCACGCAAAAAGAAGCAGCCCCAACGGCTGCTTCCCCTGCAATCTCAATTCCAATCTGTCCCGGATCGGCCGTTTCCTCTTCTGCTGCATAAACGGCTGTCGGGTTTCCCAGTGTCACTGCGAGCGCACCGATCATCGCGGCGCGCACCAGCTCGGCGCATTTGTCGCCCATCATTGTTTTATCAACCATTTTCGCTTTCTCCTATTCAATTTGTCCGGCCAGACGGAATTGATCCGAACAAATAAAACAGAAGAAACACCTCTGGTATCGCTTCCTATTCCTCTGCTCGAAACAGTCTGACCGCATTTTTCTCTGTTGTCTCAATGACTTCTTCTTCCGAAATTCCCTTGAGTTCTGCGATCTCCTGCACCACGTACGGCAGATACAGAGAAGAATTTCGTTTTCCCCGGTACGGAACCGGTGCCAGATACGGACTGTCTGTTTCCAGCAGAATGCGCTCCATCGGAGCCATCTGAACCACTTCTTTGATCTTCTTCGCATTTTTGAACGTCACCACGCCGCCAATGCCAAGATAAAATCCCATTTTCAGGTATTCCTCTGCCATCTCCACAGAGTAGGAAAAACAATGAATGACGCCGCCGATCTCCTCCGATTTTTCCTCTTTCATGACGCGGAGCGTATCGGCCGCCGCCTCCCTGCTGTGAATAATCATCGGAAGTTTTTCTTCCCGAGCAAGCGCAATCTGACGGCGGAACCAGTATTCCTGCTTCTCGTGATTCTCCTTGTCCCAGTAATAGTCAAGGCCAATCTCACCGACCGCGACCGCCTTTTCCATGCGGCAGAGTTCCCGCATCCGCGCCATCACGTCCTCGTTCAGATCGCCCACCTCATCCGGGTGAAGGCCGAACGCGCCGTAGATGAACGGATATGCTTCCATCAGTTTTCTTGTATTTTCCAGTGATTCCAGATTTGCCGAGACATTGATGATACGCCCGATCCCGTTTTCCTGCATCGAGGAAAGCAGCTCTGCGCGGTCTTCATCAAATTTCTCATCGTCATAATGTGCATGTGTTTCAAATATCATATCCGAATTTCTCCTTAAAAAAACGAAACAGAAACGGAAGAAAGCTCTGCATAGCCTTCCCCTGTTTCCGTTTCCACGTTTATCTATCCTGTCGTTCGTTGTTTTCGTAAAAGTAAAGTGCGCCGCTGCGCCTGTGCTTATTATAACGCATTCATTTTTCCCGCGTCAACCAGGAAACGAAAAAATATGCCGGATTCCGATAAGATCACCGCCGTGCCGCAATCTCGTCCAGCAGGCAGCCAGCCACTTCGTCTTTTCCCATCAGCGGAAGCTCCTTGATGCCGTCCTTCGTGATCAGCGTCACCACATTCGTCGCCACACCGAAGCCGGCACCCTCTGTCTTCAAATTGTTTGCCGCGATCATGTCCAGATGCTTCTTCTCCAGCTTCGCACGCGAGTTTTCCACCATGTTCTCGGTTTCCATCGAGAAGCCGCACACAAACAACCCCGGATGACGGTTCTTTTCCACCCATCCCAGAATATCGTCGGTGCGCTCCAGCGGAATGCTCATGTCACCGTCCTTCTTTTTGATTTTCTGATCCGCCACCGTCACAGGCCGGTAATCAGCAACCGCGGCCGCCTTAATCAGAATATCCGTCTCCGGCAATGTCTCCCGCACCGCCTCCAGCATGTCCTTCGCCGTCGTCACCGGTCGCATCGCAACGCCTGGAACCGGGGCTAATGAAACCGGGCCGGAAATCAGCGTTACCTGCGCGCCGCGGAGCATCGCCTCCCGCGCAATCGCGTATCCCATGCGGCCGCTGCTATGGTTCGTCAGATACCGCACCGGATCGAGGGATTCCTGCGTCGGGCCTGCAGTCACGGTGACACGCACACCAGCGAGCGTCTTTTCGCGGGCAAGCTCCATCGCGATATAATCGAGCAGCACCTCCGGGTCCGGCAGTTTTCCTTTTCCGACGTCCTTGCACGCCAGCATTCCCACGGTCGGCTCGATGATGCCGAAGCCGTATTTTTTCAGCGTCGCCAGATTATCCTGCATAATCGGATTTTCCAGCATCGCCGTATTCATCGCCGGAGCGACCAGCTTTTTGCACTTCGCTGCGAGCACCACCGTTGTCAGCATATCATCTGCAATGCCGTGTGCCATTTTTGCAATCACATTGGCGGTAGCCGGGGCAATCATAATCAGATCCGCCGCTTTTGCCAGCGTAATATGCGTCACCTCATATTTAAAATCACGCGCAAACGTATCGACCACGCAGCGGTTGTTGGTCAGCGTCTCGAACGTCAGCGGGGTGATGAACTGCGTCGCGTTTTCGGTCATGATGACATGCACGTCTGCTCCGGCTTTCCGAAGACCGCTCGCCACATTTGCCATTTTATAGGCGGCAATTCCGCCTGTCACACCAAGTACAACACATTTTCCGTGAAGATTTTCCATTGTAACTCCGTTCTGCTGCCTCGAAGCAACTTTTTTCCTATGATAGTTTTAAGTATAGCAGACAGAAAAACAGATTACAACCAATCCTGTTTGCCATTGATGCAAAAAGGCTTTATAATAAAAGGACAAAAGAGCTCTACTTTTAAAATAATCGCGAGGTATTTTTATGATTTTAGCCATTGATATCGGGAACACAACCGTTACGCTCGGCGGCGTCCGGACCGCACCGCAGCAAGCGTATTCCCTCGAATTCACAGCCCGGATTGACATCAACCACACCTGGTCTGCCAGCCAGTATGAATCTGCGATCGAGCAGCTTTTTGAAGACAAGAATCTTTCCCCGTCCGACTTTCGGGGCGTCATCATTTCCAGCGTTGTTCCGTCGGTTCTGACGCTTCTGCAGGAATGTGTCCGTAATCTGTTCGGCACAGAACCGCTGCTCGTCACATCCGAAAGTGATCTCGGCATGACATTTTCCATCCCGGAACCGGAAAAAGTAGGCCGCGACCGCCTCGTTGATGCAGCCTGGGCCGCCGCACATTATCCGCTGCCGGTCATCACCGTGGATCTTGGAACAGCGACGACCTTCAATGTCATCCGGGAAAACAGCGTCTTCTGCGGCGGCGCCATCGCACCGGGACTCGATATGGGACTTGGCGCCCTCTCCGAGCGGACCGCCCAGCTCCCGCGGCTCGACCTCCAGATCCCGAAACGCATCATTGGCAGAAACACCGAAGAATGCATTCTCTCCGGCACCATCGTCGGCATGGCCGCGATGCTCGACGGAATGGTCCAGCGCATCGAAGCCGAACTCGGCTCCCCCGCCACCCTCATCCTCACCGGCGGCGCGGCACGCTTCGTCGAACCGCTCGTTTTACATCCTCATATCTATGACCCGAACCTTCTGCTGAAAGGGCTGGCGTTCCTGTGTGAGCGGAATTGTGCAAATTAAAATCGTACTTCCAAATATTCATCAGACTTTTTCATTCTGCATGACGTTAAAAAGCGTGTCTGTTCTCCAGGCACGCTTTTCTCTATTTTTCTATGGAATCGCAACCCTTCTTTGTGTTGCCTCTCCGCTTTTCAGTTTTTCCTGATTCTCCTCTTTCAGTTTTAAAATACACGGGCGAATGCTTTCATCATACGTTTCTGTTGTCTGAAGTACATGACCATTGTATACAATCACATCATCGGAATACAGAAATACAAGCGCCATCTGATTCATCTCATGATCGTAGATCAGAACATACCAGTTATAATCATACAAAATCCTCTCTGTCATGTTGAATACCTGTTTTGGCTTCTGGCAGGAAATTTTTTCTCCGTAAATGGTCGAGAGAATTTCGTCCATCTCCTCCGGATGATCCTCGCGCGTGATCGCAAAGGACATTCCGGCTCCGGTGTCTTCCGGGATATAAAGATAAATCATCTCGGCTTTGTCCGTATCAAAGGTTTCGATTTCCTGCAGCAGTTCCTGATCCGATTTTTCTGAGATGAAATCTGCTGCCGTCAGGAAAACATCTGTCGTACCCCGCTCAGGACCAATGGGATTTTCTTTCTGTGTATACACCGCCGTCATTCTTTTTACCAGACATCCTGCAATCACGCAAAGGATCACTCCAGCTAACACAGTGATTTTTCTCTTTTTCATACGTTTCAAGGAAATCACCTCTCTTCCAAAACAGACATTCCGGGAACCTTCCAAAAGTTGAATTTTCTCTTTTCAGTATATCATGAATTTTTCCGGGACACACTCTTTTCCCTCTCCCTATGCACGGAAAAACTCCCAGCACTGCCGGGAGTTTATGACTTTCTTATTTCATAGTAACTATTCAGAACCCCATCTCGATTCCGCTTGCGCTGCATCTCGATGTTGCTTCTCGCCATATGAAATTCCAGAAAACCGTTCATTCATGCAAGCATGATTCACGATTTTCTTTCATTTCGCATGGCTCTGAATAGTTACATTTCATATTACTTTTTCACCTGCTCATATACCAGTCCCGGATAAGCTTCGAGGCTGACACCGTTTTTTTCAAACATTGGAAATGCTTCTGCGCCGGATGCGCATACGGCGGTTGCCATGCTTGTCTGTTCAGTGTAGCTCTCCCAGTTGTCGGCAGTAAGGCCAGGCTGGTATGCTTCCCAGGCAGTTTCGTATTCGGTGCTCTTATCGGAAGGAATCGCATCTTTCAGGCTCTCGCCGGACCAGACGGCAAGCTGATCTGCTTTTTTGTAAGTATATTCCGGGAGCTGATCGTCGCCCAGCGACTGGTACAGCTCATAGCGGGTAATGGAGTCTTTGGAACTTCCGTAGGATTTTTCCATCTCTTTTTTCACGGTATCCATATCGGCATCATCCGGGTAGGTGATGTCTACTTCGCACAATACTGGTTTTCCCGTCGCTCCGGTCTGATCGAGGTTGATAAACTGAAACATGACTCTGGAAGTTTGCTCGCCGAAAACAGTGGCTTCTGTATCTACTGCGATCGCGGCTGCACTGTTAGTTTCGGAGAAAATTTCCACCTGGTCCCGATCCAGATTCCAGTCGGCAAGCACTTCATCCACCGTTTTCCCCCATCCGGTATCCGGCGGCGTAATTTCCTTGCTGCTCTCTTTCGCTCCCTGACATCCAGTCAGCAACAGAGCACACATTGCAAAAATACCTGCTAATTTTTTATTCATACACCTGCATCTCCTTTCCGCTTTGTTATTTTTTTTCACATACTTTTTTTGTTAGCCCTATACTACCATATATTCTTCTGAAAATCTATGACGTTTGGTGAAAATTTTCTTACATTTTTCTTATGCATTCGATTTAAATCAAAGAAAAAGCAACAACATCCCTTATAGAAATTCTCTACCGCTAGTGAACCTCACATGACTAAAGTCACGTGCTTCCGGCCGCTTTAGGCGGCAGACAAAATATCGGCGGATACGCCTGTTTCTTAGATCTTGCGCGGACACGCGCTTCTTCC
>NZ_QUGQ01000028.1:0-315 GCF_003479155.1 Blautia sp. AF19-1 | reverse complement strand
TTAGATTTTGCACAGATATGTGCTTCTTCCATGCCGGATACGGCGGGTTTCCACATAACAGGTAATCCACTGCATATCTGCCTGTGTTTATGCTGCTTTACGCAGTTCCATTTCTGAAATCAGTTCTCTCAGATCTGCATAAACACATGAGGTTCTACGCTTTACTGCAGGAACTTTTGCCTCCAGCAAAGACCTTTCCGTTTCCGGTAAGGTTTTTAAATTTTCACGGATAAAATATCTTGCTCCGATATTATACGATGCCGACAAATCACAGTTGTATCTTTTTCCAGTCTGAAACGTACACAGACGATGATC
>NZ_QUGQ01000027.1:309-40654 GCF_003479155.1 Blautia sp. AF19-1 | reverse complement strand
CAATTCAAAAAAATTTCAAAATTCTCTTGACTGTTTATAGTTTGTCACCTCCTCGTTAAATACCGATTTTAATGTCTCTATTATACCATAATGATACTATTATAAAAAAGGAAAAAGAGCTCCTTCGAGCTCTTTTGATTCAGTTCTGTAAACTTGAAGTTATAGTGCAATCTTTTTCCATTTTCTAATCTTGGTTCTAAAGGTTCCGAACGGAGCAACTGTATTAACATGTATGAATTTGTATACTTCCCAGACAGCTGTTTTAGTTGCTTCGTCAGCCCATTTTCTCATATGTGGTTTAAATAATTCTTCCTCACTCAGAGAATCAATCATTGCATAAATAGAGTTGATATTCTCATTCAATCTGTCTTTCAATTCTTGCAGTGACAGCTGAGCATATGTATCTGTGAACCATTGATATAATTCGCCAAGCTGATTCCACTTAAAATTATCCGAAGGAGTTTTAACAGGAATACCCGTTCTTTCGTCTGATTCCCATTTAATAACAAGAGTTGTCCAGCCAACCTGATAAGCAAGATTTTCTGCCGGAGTTCGATCGATCTCATCAATTCTCTTATCTTTTAAATGCTCCGGAATATCATTAAATTCTGAAATATATTTTGCAAAGCTTTTATTTATCTCGTTTTTAAGCTCGTCTTTATTCTCATATGTTCTCAATAGTCTATCTCCTCAGCTTCCGATTTTCCAGTTTCAAAAACAGGAATTTATTTGGAAGATTTTATTATCCATTCATCAAGAAATTTCATTTGTTCATCCGTATGAAACCAATGCTCTCCATTTTTCATAATAGAAAGTGTTGAATTAGTCCTCTGTACAAATTCAAATATCGTTCCATAAGCGGTAAGATTATCTTTTTCACCATACAAAATGTGCGTTGGGATTTCCCATATAATAGGATTTTCTCTTGCATAGCAAAGATAATCCCATGAAAGAGTCTCTCCAAAGGTTGTCTGAATTTCTTTTTTCTCTTTGAGTTCATCCTCTGTAACATTTGCCCAAATCATCATATCAGCAATAAGCCTTTCCATATCTACAACGGGCGAAATAAAATATGCTTTCTCTATTTGCTGATTTGATAAGGCATTGATAGCAAAATATGCTCCAATGCTATTGGCAATTACTTCAACCGTCTTGTAGTTTCTATAAATTGAATTAAAAAGTAATGGAAATTCTTCTTTTGCTTCCCATGGAAACTGTGCAGTATAGTCGAGACCAATCACATCACAATTACTAAAGAGCGGTTTGTAATGAATAGCTTCTTCAGCATTACCACCTTTTCCATGTATATAAATAACTGCTTTATCCACAATAGTTATCCTCCACAAATTCAAATTTTCCTGTTATACAAACTGGGAGTTGTTTATTTCTTCTTTTTCGGTTTTGGGGCTGGCAGTTCATCATACATTGCATGAAACAAGCCTGTCAAAAATTCCCTATTATCAACTTCATCTACCAACAACATCTCTTTTGCTCCCTCATAGGGTAATTCATACGGAGCTGTCGGCATATAACTAATTGCTGATTTTACTGGTTTAACAAGTAATCTATCATCATAGATACCGCCTACAATCTTGCCACGATAATAAATAATAAATTCTCCCATCATAGCTCGATAAGTAATTTCTTCTAACTCAGATAGCTGCCCTAAAATAAACTCTAAGTATTCCTTGCTTGATGCCATATTTCCACCTCAAATTCATATTTCTCAGTTTCAAAAACTTGAAATTACTTAACAATATGTGCTGTAATGATTGTATAGCTATATGAATTGATAGTAATTTTGATATTTTCAACCTCGCAATACCAATTTTTACCCTGTTTGTATATATTGCAATTTTTATCTAATACCTTATTTTTGCAATACTCAACAACATCTGCTGTATCTATTTTTAGGTTTCTTTTAATTCTATCAATTCCCATTTCGGTTGTATGAATTTTATCAATATTATCAAGCAATATCTTTTTATCTTCCATTCTTTCTTTTCCTCAACTACCGATTTGCACATCAAATCGTTTTCTTCATTCTATCACAGTATCATATTATTCCGCCATCAATTTTTCGAACCAGGTATCCATGACAATAATAAACTGGCCTGCGCCTTGCCATTCTTGCAGCATTTCATCCAGAGTTTTGTGTTTCTCATATTTCTGCACATACACCCAGGTGGCTATACCACTGGCCTCAGAAATAATTCCTGTTATGATCTTACGCATGATGCCCTCAAATTCTGCGATTTCCTCTTTTGAAACGATGTCATAGAGATTAGGAATCTGAAAATCTTCTTTCCCACAGTTCTCATGTACATTAATCAACTCTGCTTTCACCCTTTTTCTGGATTCCTCGGGTAATTTCAAATATTGCCAAATCATTGAGACCACTTCGGAAGGTGTGTCTTTTTTGATCGGTGGTAACTGAATAAAATCATTGTTTTCGCTCATTTTCATATCCTCCTCACGATAAAATAAAATCAATAATACTTTCTCTTGTCATATCCAGTACAGTGTCTACAAACACTCCTGCAAACAGGATCAGATACAGAATTACACTCAGCGAAAACAGGAATGCAACCTGTACCCAATCATGGTAACAGTATGCAGTCGCTATAATCAACAAAGTGAATATAAATCCAAGGATTCCTCTGACAACCGCATAAGTCTGTACTGTCATCTTCACTGCCAGGCCGATCACAAAAAGTATCAGCCATACCGGCAGTAATAATATCTTCCCAGCAAGTTTTAAAATAAACATGTGCACCTCCTATCTTACCAGTCCTGGCATATCATGGTTCACTTCTGCCTGATAATACCCATTCATCGTAGACGGTGCATTAAACAGGGCTGCTAATAAATATTTCTTGATGTTCTTCACCTTTGTGGTGTTACCACGCATACAGTGTAAGACATACTCGATATGTGAATAGGTCAGCATCAGAAATTTTTTCTTCACCAGAGATGCCGGATACCAGTTGCTGGCAATCAAGATCTTGTCATTTTTACACATCACAGTTTCTACGATCAGGTTCACGACTTCATCTACCTGTCGCATATCGTCATGATGGGTTATTTCCAGTGATTCATAATCAATGGTCTCCTTGACAAGGTTTTCATAAGCCTGATAATCCTCAGAGCGATTATCGCTATCACATCTTTTCTCATCCACAGATATGATATGATTAGATTTATTATCATTCATTTCAGTATCACTAAGATTAGTATTATTAGGGTTTGAAATGTAAACTTCTTGAAGTTTGTTTTCGGGACTTCTAGAAGTTTGATTTTGGGACTTCATGAAGTTTAAATTGTAAACTTCTGCAGTCTCTTCATTTTCCACAGAAGTTTGTTTTTTAAACTTCTCTAATTCCTCTCCAAATTTTTTCTCATCTGTTTTCTCAGGCATAAAGGTTTTTACGTAGATAACATTCACCTTTCCAAATCCCTGTCTACGTTTCTCAATCAGACCAATTCCTGTTTCGTCATCCAGTTCTCTCATGGATTTGATGGCTTTATTTCTGCCACAGTTCAGTAATTCCATGATATCTTCGATGGAAAAGTAGATATATGCTCTGTTTTTGTCGTCAAACCACTGATTCTTGATGGAAAGAGACATTCGATCCAACATCAGTCCATATAAAATTTTGGCATCGCTTGATAAATCTTTAAAGTAGCTGTCTGTAAATAATGCTTTTGGTATGCGGTAGAAGCTGAACTGATCAGCTTCGGTACCGTAAAAATAATTAAATGTCATTTTTTTCTCCATAATTTCCTCCTTTCGTTTTCTGCTAAGAAGTCCTCTTTTTAAACTTCTTTGACTTTGTTTTCTTAGCTTTTTCTATCCTTAACAGGACTGTTCCTGCATCCATTTTTCTAATAATGATTCAATTATCTGTTCCATATCTTTGGCTGTATAATCATCCGGAAAATACTTTGTCAGTTTCTTTTCTGAGAAAGTAAGAGACCGGGATACTTTCTTTGCCATTACACAATTATTGAAAATCGATAACATCTGGATCTGATTGATTGGTCCATCATTCAGCTGATTTCTAAGTGCTGCAATCTGTTTTGGTTTGATAAATCCTGTGTCGCAGATATATTCGTAAATCCATCCCTGTACTTCCTTATCGATGTAAGAGATATCTACAGCAACCGTGAACTGAAGCTTTTTGTTATCTACCAGATCAAGAAGTTCCGGAATAAGCTCTGTCAGTCGGATATAACGAGTCACCTGCACACTGCTTATTCCAACTTGCTCACCCAATAATTCTCGTGACTTTTTACCTGACTTGTGTTCATTTTGTACACAAGTTAAATCTGTTCTGATTCCCTGTCTTTTCATTGCATCAAGTTTCATCTTGTAGGCAAAGGCTTTCTCACTCGGTAACAGTTCCTCTCGCTGAATGTTAGCGTCCACCATCGTCACAATGGCATCATCATCTGATAATTCTCTTACGATTGCCGGAATAGTTGTGAGTCCTGCAAGCTGTGCTGCATGCATTCTTCTGTGACCGGATACCATTTCGTAATCTTCGTTTTCATCCATACGGAGAAGTACCGGTGTCAACACTCCATTGATCTTTACGCTCTCTACCAGATCCTGCATCTTTTCATCATCCAACACCTTGAATGGATGATTCTTAAACGGATGGATCTTACTGATCTCTATCTCCATTGCAGATTCTTCATTTACCACACCGAGCAGTTCATCAATACTTGCCAGCTTAATCTTTTCACCACTTCTATTTTTCATTCTTCAAAACCTCCTGTGTTAAATTCATATATGCCTCAGCAACTTTTCCCTTCGGGCAGTGCATGTAGATACTTTTTCCTTCCGCACTGGTCTCAGCAGCTTTTACAGACATCGGGATCACATTTTCAAATACCTCAATCTGACTTCCGTAGGTTGTATGTACTCTTGATGCAATGTCCCTTGCGTAATTGGTTCTGAAATCTACCATAGTCAGGAGAATGCCCTCAATCGCCAGTTTCCGATTCAATCTTTTCTTTACTGTAAGAATGGTCTTAATCAGCTGTTGAAGTCCTTTAACAGGCAGATATGCGGCCTGTACAGGTATCAGCACGGAATCGGAAGAAACCAGTGCATTGATTGTCATCATACCAAGACTTGGCATACAGTCGATCAGGATATAATCGTATCGGGATCTTATCGCATCGATATATTCTTTCATGATCATTTCTCTGCTCATAACATTTCCCATCGTTACTTCCAGTGCGGAAAGCTCAATATTTGCTGGAAGCAGATCTACATTTTCCTGATGATGTAAGATACCATCTTCCAGATTAATATCTTCTTCATTGATAACATCCATCATCATTGTTGCCAGTGTAATTCGAAGATCATCCGGTTCTTCATATCCAAGACTTGCTGTTAAACTCCCCTGCGGATCTGCATCAATCAACAGTACTTTTTTACCTTCTCTTGCCAGTCCAATACCTACATTTACGGTTGTGGTGGTCTTGCCGACTCCACCTTTCTGGTTTACTACGGATATAACTTTACACATGATTTCTTCCTCCTTTAACTTTCCCATGATTCTTTTTTCCATAATTTCAGCAGTGCCAGTATTTCCCGTTTCATCATTGCCGGTGTATAGGAATTTGGAAAATACTTGTGTAACTGCTCGTTTGTGAATGCCACTCTTGTGATCTCACCCTTTTTAACTTCACACATGATTTCTTCCATCTTTTCCAGCGATAACTGTTTTTCTTTACTCAGCTGCTTTATCCGCTGAGCCTGTGAGAGTGACGGAATCGCCTGTGCATAATCCATTGCTTTAAGCAGTTCTCTTTGTTCATTTTCTTTCAGTGCTGCTATTTCCACAGCCGGGCAAAAAGAAATAATTTCATCATCCAGCTTCTGCAACATTTCTGGTATCAGCTTTGTCAGTGAAATATAACGCTGCACTTGTTTTGGGCTATCACCACAATCCTCACTGATAATATCTATCGAACGTTTTCTTGTTTTTTTGTGGTCAACTTGGCTCTTTTTTCGACCACTTTTTCTTTTCAATACGTCATTCTTTAATTTGTAAGCAAAAGCCTTTTCACTGTAGCTGATCCGTTCTCTATGAAGATTCGAATCCACCATGCTTAAGATGGAATCATCTTCACTTAATACCCGGATGATCACCGGTACTTTACGGTATCCAAGTTTCTCTGCAGCATGTTTTCTTCTGTGACCGGATATGATTTCATAGTAGCCATCCGGTACCGGTCTGACGATCAGCGGATTTAAGATTCCATATTTCTCAATGCTTTCCTGCAGAAGAAACATTTCCTTATCATCTTTCACCTGAAACGGATGCTCCTTAAAAGGGCGGAGACGTTCAATCTCAATTTCTATGATTCTTTCTTCTTTTTCTCCTGATTGTCTGTTTGCATCAGTCATCTTGACTCCTTTCCTCCAGGATTCAGGAAATAAAAAATGCCTGCCTGGAACTTTTGTTGTAAGAAAAGTTCCAAACAGACATTGCCGTTTGACTATTAGCTGTAGCTAATAGAATTGAATACTGTTTCAGCTAATTTATGTTTGCAGGTTTCGGAGAGATTGTTTCTTTTCCTGCCTTTTCTCTGATTTACATCCCCAAATAAGGGGTGACAACAGAGCGGAACCCAAATGTTAGCTGGACTCTTGAAAAACCATGTTTGCAAACCGGTGATTTTGATTAGCTGTCAGCTAACAAAAATCGGATTGTGTTAGCTGGAAATGGATCATTTTGAATGGAATTTCATGCCACGAACGTGATTAGAAAATAAGAAAAGCGTTCGCTGTCAGCTAATCCAGCTAACATTTTCGAACGCTTTGAAGCCCGTCGCCAAGAGGATTTGAACCTCCGACCCCTCGCTTAGGAGTTCTAAATGTCCTTTCGCAGCAAGTAGTTTCTAACCTCCTGTAATACTCTCTAACACCTTATAATACAGGAAAAGCGTGAGGTCTGTACGGAAGATAGATTCACGAAATATCCTGTACTGGTAACAAAAGTGTTAGCAACGTGTTAGCTGGCTCAATTCAGCTAGGAAACCATTTATCAAGATAATACGATACTCTTTTCCTTAATGCAAGGAGTAGACGTTTTGTGTGAAAACATGAAACGTCTATTTTTTATATATGCAATAGCACCAAAACTTTTATTATTATGTATATATCGAAAATCCTATAAAAATTTTGATTTGTGCATGGCTTTTTGCACTTATATCAAGTATAATCAGGATAACGAAAGATATATGCACAGAAAAGAGGGATTGTATGCAGTTAAACAACTATTTAGAATATCTTGAAAAAACAGTAATGGCTTACTCAGATAAAGTAAAACGCCATTTAGTAAAACAATTCATTCAGCACGGAATTGCGACTAAACAAACAGATACTTCGGGACAGTTATACATAGAGGGGCTAGAAACTGTAGATATTTCAGAAAAAACATTGTCCGAACAGCTTGTAACTTGCATTCACCAGAGCAAAAGAGCTGGATATGCTTTAGAAAAATGGGAATTTTTAAAAGATTATAAGTATTCCGTTATTTTTACTTGTAATGATTTTTCATCAACATTAAAAAAAGCAAAGGAAATCATTCCTCTTGAAAATACTTATGAGAATGATTACTTATATACATCTTTCGTAAAACCTGTTGCATACTCTATGGATGGATACTATTTTCTGAAATTTAATTTAGCATATGCAGCTATTCATCCTCTCACACAGGAAGAATTTTTAACCAAATATCCCTTTTTAGTTGTATTTCATGAAAAAGGAGAATTGATAGAATTCCGTTTTGATGTTTTAAAAAGGGTCTTTTTATCCGACAAAAAAGAACCGACTATATATTCCAACTTAATTGCAGAAATGTCTGATTATTTTAAAGAACATTTTGAGTGCGATTTGATTCCACTAAATTTAGACTTTATGGTTAATGTATGCAAACGTGATGAAAATGTAAAACTTATTGCTCAATCCATGAAATTACCTAATGGTGGAAACGCACAACTGGATGTTGGTAACAATCAAGAATATATATTACCATTTATCGGTGAACTACGCTCACTATTAAATGACAATCAGGCTGAATTAGAGAAAGTACCTGATTTCAGAGAAGCCTTAGAACAATTTATGTTTGAAATGGAAGAAATGTCCGATTATCCTTGGATTGAATTATTATGGGAAAACGAAATAAAAACACGAAGTAACCGTGTTAAGTTCGTTTTCAATTACATGAATAAATCTTATTGCTTAATACAATATTACTATAGTAATGTGCTAATTGGAATGGAGCGAATGAATTATGTTATCGAATACATTGTCAATCATAGAAATGACGATACAACGCAAAATGAATAAAAATATAGATAGCATTGCCTTAACTAATTTTTTCAAGAATTATAGAAAAAATATGTGGATTTATCCTGGCGTTTTGAAAAGAAAATTTTCCTTATCTATTCCTGAAATCTATGATTTTTTATCTGAATTGGAAAAGCAAGGAATTTTGCAAAGTTATTATGAATTATATTGTAGTAATTGCCAAAAATCTATGGGGACAGTACGTTTGTTTAATGAGTTACCAGAAACTTTTGAATGTGAACTCTGCCATAGCGAACTTTCCTCAATAGAAAATTCATTTTTAATATATATGGTGGTACGTGATGATTGATATTATGCCAGATGATAAAGAAATTTTTAAGGCATTAAATGTCCTTAATAGTATATCTGATAAATTAAGATATGAAAAAATTTGTGAAATTAGTGAAGCCCAAAAAAACACTTATAAAAAATTACTTGAAAAATTCAAACAGCTTCATGACATTTCCCCTACAGATAATGCCCCTAAAAATTTACATAACTTAAAAGGCGAAGCTTTAGAAAATTTAGTTTCTTATCTCTTAACTATCTCTGGAAATATTTTTAATGTAGATAGAAACTTACGAACTTCAACGAATGAAATAGACCAAATCGTTACTTTAACTCCTCAAGGAAAAGTTTTGTTGACATATCATCTGATTGACCCGAAACTTGATACCTTTCTAGGAGAATGCAAAAATTACGACAAAGCCGTTAGTGTTACATACATAGGAAAATTTTGTAGTTTGCTTTTAACAAACAACATAAAAATAGGCATTTTATTTTCGTATTATGGTACTAGCGGAACTGGATGGAGTAATGGTGCTGGACTAATAAAAAAATTTTATCTCCATAAGGAGAAATTGGAAGATAAATATTGCATTATTGATTTCTCTATAAAAGAATTTGAAGCAATCCTTAACGGTAAAAATCTATTACAAATTATAGATGAACAGTTGAAATCTTTACAATTTGACACTGATTATTCCCGTTATCTTTCAAAACATCCAGCAGAAGACTAAAAAGTTAATAAGCAGTTTCCTTATAGACGTTCAAAACTGAGCGTCTATTTTTTTACCCTAAAACCAGAAAGGATGTGATACCACGAAGAAATCACCACCGCTGGAGCGTTCCCCTCCGCTTCCAGACCAGAACCCGAACCCCCCCCATCAAGCACAATATTCAGAAAGGACAGGTACATCTATATGGAATTAAAATTCGTTATCCCCAACATGGAAAAGACATTCGGCAACTTGGAGTTTGCCGGAGAAGACAAAACAGAACAGCGAAGAATCAACGGACGCATGGCGGTACTTTCTCGCAGCTTCAACCTTTATTCGGACGTACAGAGGGCGGATGATATTGTAGTTATCCTCCCTGCCGAGGCCGGAGAGAAGCATTTTGACTTTGAGGAACGTGTGAAACTCATCAATCCCCGTATCACCGCAGAGGGCTATAAAATCGGCACAAGGGGCTTTACCAACTACATTTTACACGCTGACGATATGGTAAAAGCGTAAGGAAAAGGAGGACATCAGACTATGAGATTAGCAAACGGAATCGTGATTGACAAGGAAGCAACATTCGGGGCATTGAAATTTTCTGCCCTCCGCCGTGAGGTTCACCTCCAGAATGAAGACGGCTCGGTATCAGAAGAAATCAAGGAGCGTACCTATGACTTAAAATCCAGAGGACAGGGGCGTATGATTCAGGTTTCTATCCCTGCCAGCGTGCCGTTAAAGGAGTTCGATTACAACGCAGAGGTGGAACTTATCAATCCTGTGGCAGATACCGTGGCAACGGCTACCTTTCAGGGAGCAGAGGTGGACTGGTACATCAAGGCGGATGATATTGTCCTGAAAAAAGGGGCTGCCATGAATCCGCAGCCACCGAAGAAAGACACTTCCTCTGTAAAATAACAGGAACATAAAAAAAGCGAAAGGAGGATTATTCCCATGAAGCAGCTTTTCCCCCGTGGAAAACGTATCCGTCCCACGGATAAAGACCTTGTGTTCCATACTGCCCTTGCCGCCCTGTTCCCTGTCTTCCTGCTGGTTGTCCTGCTGTTTCATATCCGGCAGATTGCCAGAACCAACTGGCAGGAAGTGTCCCTCTCCCAGATAACACAGGACGTAAATCTCCCTTACCTGTTATTCAGCATGGGCGTGGCAGGGCTGGTGTATCTTGCAGCCGTTCTTCTGTTCTGGCGATACCGCAGGGATGAAGTAAAGCAGCTCATCCACCGCCAAAAGCTGGCAAGGATGGTGTTGGAAAACAAGTGGTATGAATCGGAACAGAGAAAGGAAGACGCTTTTTTCAAGGACTTGTCTTCCAGCCGTTCCAAAGAAACCATCACTTATTTTCCCAAAATCTACTACCGGATGAAACAGGGCTTGCTCCATATCCGTGTGGAAATCACCTTGGGGAAATATCAGGAACAGCTCTTAAACTTGGAAAAAAAGCTGGAAAGCGGCTTGTACTGTGAGCTGACGGATAAGGAATTAAAGGATTCCTATGTGGAGTACACCCTGCTCTATGATACCATTGCCAACCGTATTTCCATTGAGGACGTACAGGCAAAGGACGGCAGGCTCCGTCTTATGGAAAATGTCTGGTGGGAGTATGACAAGCTCCCCCATATGCTCATTGCCGGAGGAACCGGCGGCGGAAAGACCTACTTTATCCTGACCCTCATTGAAGCCCTGCTCCGCACCAACGCCGTCCTGTTCGTGCTAGACCCGAAGAACGCCGACCTTGCGGATTTACAGGCGGTTATGCCGGATGTGCACTACAAAAAGGAGGATATGCTCGCCTGCATTGACCGTTTCTATGAGGAAATGATGAAACGCAGCGAAAACATGAAGCTCATGGAGAATTACCGGACAGGGGAAAACTATGCTTACTTGGGACTTCCGGCAAATTTCCTTATCTTTGATGAATATGTGGCATTTATGGAAATGCTCGGCACAAAGGAAAATGCCGCTGTCCTCAACAAGTTAAAACAAATCGTTATGCTTGGGCGGCAGGCTGGCTTCTTCCTGATTCTCTCCTGCCAGCGTCCGGACGCAAAGTATCTGGGGGACGGAATCCGTGACCAGTTCAATTTCCGTGTGGCTCTGGGGCGGATGTCGGAAATGGGCTATGGGATGATGTTCGGGGAAACCACAAAGGACTTCTTCCTAAAGCAGATAAAAGGGCGTGGCTATGTGGATGTGGGAACCAGCGTTATCTCGGAGTTTTACACGCCCCTTGTACCAAAAGGACACGATTTCCTCAAAGAAATAAAAAAACTGACAGACAGCAGGCAGGGAGTGCAGGCGGCGTGCGAAGCGAAAGCCGCAGAAGCGGACTGACCTGCTGTGGCTGGTGTGCCGTAAGGCACGCCAGCATAAACCCCTCGTATCTAACAGAGGGGTACAAATCGACAGGCAACAACCAAACAACAGGGCAGAATCCCACAGTACACAAGGGATTTTCCCATATCCGGCGTGTGTCAACAAGGCTCTGAAAGTTGACATACGCTTTTTTTAGACAGGAGGGATTTTCACTGAATGAAGAAACATGGGTACGGGACATCAAAGAAAAACGGGAAATTTATGGTATCTCACAACAGAAACTTGCCCTAGCTGCCGGAATCACCCGTCCGTACCTGAGCGATATTGAAACGGGCAAGGCTCACCCGTCCGAAGCATTACAGGAAGCCATCACGGAAGCTCTGGAACGCTTCAATCCAGACAATCCCCTTGAAATGCTCTTTGATTATGTGCGGATTCGTTTTCCCACTACGGATGTGAAGCATATCGTGGAAGACGTGCTTCGGCTAAAGTTGCCCTACTTTATCCATGAAGACTACGGCTTCTACTCTTACACAGAACATTACTATCTTGGGGATATTTTCGTTCTGGTATCACCGGAACTGGAAAAAGGGGTGCTGCTGGAACTGAAAGGGCGTGGCTGCCGCCAGTTTGAAAGCTATCTGCTGGCACAGGAACGGAGCTGGTATGAATTTTTTATGGATGTTCTCATGGAGGACGGTGTGATGAAGCGGCTTGACCTTGCCATCAATGATAAAACGGGAATCCTGAACATTCCCCATCTGACAGAGAAGTGCCGGAATGAGGAATGTATCTCGGTCTTCCGCAGCTTCAAGAGCTACCGCAGCGGTGAACTGGTACGGCGTGGGGAAAAAGAATGTATGGGGAACACCCTGTATATCGGCTCCCTCCAAAGTGAAGTATACTTCTGCATTTACGAAAAGGACTATGAGCAGTACAAAAAGCATGATATTCCCATTGCAGACGCAGAGGTAAAGAACCGCTTTGAAATCCGGCTGAAAAATGAGCGTGCCTTTTACGCCATCCGTGACCTGTTAGAACATGACAATCCAGAACGGACAGCCTTTCAAATCATCAACCGCTATGTCCGGTTCGTGGACAGGGACGATACAAAGCCCCGTTCTGACTGGCGTATCAATGAGGAATGGGCGTGGTTTATGGGGGAACACAGGGGAAGCCTGAAACTGACAACCAAACCGGAACCCTATTCCTTTGAACGCACCCTGCACTGGCTCTCCCATCAGGTAGCCCCCACGTTAAAACTGGCTCTCCGTCTGGATAAGATGAACCACACCCAGATTGTCCATGACATCATCACCCACGCAAAACTGACGGAGAAGCACGAAAAAATCCTGAAGCAGCAAGCCGCCGCTGCAAAGGAGGTGGTGCTTTAACGACGGCAATCTTGAAACATACGGAATCTTGCAGGAAAGAAAGGAGCTTTTATGAATTTCGGACAGAATCTTTACAACTGGTTTTTATCCAACGCCCAGTCCCTTGTGCTGCTGGCAATCGTGGTGATTGGACTGTACCTTGGATTTAAGAGGGAATTTTCCAAACTTATCGGTTTTCTGGTGGTGTCCCTTGTAGCGGTTGGTCTGGTCTTCAATGCGGACGGTGTAAAGGACATCTTACTGGAACTGTTCAATAAGATTATCGGTGCATAGGAAACTCTTGTTACACTTCCGTTATGGAGCAAGCTCTGATTGCTTCATGGCGGAAGTCCACTAGGGGCTTGGGGAGCGTAACTCCCCAAAAATTTAGCAGCGAAAGGACGTGATACTGATTGAGGAAATGAGAATTTACATCCTGAACACCACACGGTTTTACCATGAAGATTTTGAGGAATATCCGGGGGCTTGGTTTTCCTGTCCCGTGGATTTTGAGGAAGTCAGGGAACGTCTTGGGGTTCAGAATGAGGAAGAAATTGAAATTGAAGATTATGAGCTGCCGTTTCCATTGGAGGGCAGCACAAGGCTTTGGGAAATCAACGCCCTTTGCCGGATGGTACAGGAAATGCAGGGAACGCCCCTCTATTATGAAATGGATGTGATACAAAAGCGGTGGTTTCCCAACTTTACAGAATTTATCGACCACAAAGACCAGATACGCTGCTATCCGGTGCAGGACGGGGAAGCTCTCGCCCGTTATCTGGTGCAGGAGGTACAGCTATTTGGGGAAGTACATCCAAACCTGTTGAACCATATCGACTACGCTGCCATTGGTCGGGAACTGGAAACCAGCGAAAACTACCTGTTTACAGACAATGGTATCTTTTATTACCGCTAAAAGGAGGTGGAGGAACTTGGAAGAAATGCGGATTTACATTGCCAACTTAGGCAAATACAATGAGGGCGAACTGGTAGGGGCATGGTTCACGCCACCTGTGGATTTTGAGGAAGTCAAGGAACGTATCGGCTTGAATGATGAGTATGAGGAATACGCCATCCATGATTATGAGCTGCCCTTTGAGATTGACGAATATATCCCCATTGAGGAAGTCAACCGCCTGTGTGAAATGGTGGAGGACTTGCCGGAGCACATTCAGGAGGAACTATCAGAGCTGCAATCCTACTTTGGCAGTATCGAAGAACTCTGTGAGCATGAAGACGATATTATCTGCCATTCCGGCTGTGACGATATGGCGGATGTGGCTCGCTACTATCTGGAAGAAAGCGGACAGCTTGGGGAACTTCCGGCACACTTACAAAACTATATCGACTATGCCGCCTATGGGCGTGACATGGAATTGGAGGGAACCTTTGTTGTCACGAACCACGGCGTATATGAAATCTTACGGTAGACCCGTCTGTATCTCCTTTTGGAAGTGCAGGCGTTTTTTTGATTCAGGGGCGGCTTGTGCTGCCCCTATCTTTTAGAAAGGACGGACAACATGAAAAAAATACGAAGCTATACCAGTATCTGGTCGGTGGAAAAGGTACTCTATTCCATCAATGATTTTAAGCTGCCATTCCCCATCACGTTCACACAGATGGCGTGGTTCGTGGTATCGGTGTTTGCAGTTATGCTCTTGGGGAACCTCCCTCCCCTTTCATTCATTGACGGGGCATTTTTAAAATATTTCGGCGTACCTTTTGCCCTCACTTGGTTCATGTGCCAGAAGACCTTTGACGGGAAGAAGCCTTACGGCTTCCTGAAATCCGTACTGGCATATCTGGTACGCCCGAAACTGACCTATGCAGGAAAGCCCGTGAAGCTGGAAAAGGAATATCCGGCACAGCCCATCACGGCAGTAAGGAGTGATATTTATGGCATATCCGATTAAGTATATCGAAAATAACCTTGTGTTCAACCATGACGGGGAGTGCTTTGCTTACTATGAGCTGCTTCCCTACAACTATTCCTTTTTAAGCCCCGAACAGAAATATCAGGTACACGATTCGTTCCGGCAGCTTATCGCCCAGAACAGGGACGGAAAGATTCATGCCCTGCAAATCAGCACCGAATCCAGCATACGGGCGGCACAGGAACGCTCCAAACAGGAAGTGACGGGCAAGTTAAAGGACGTTGCCTGTGCAAAGATTGACGCACAGACCGAAGCCCTGATTTCCATGATAGGGGAAAATCAGGTGGACTACCGCTTTTTTATCGGCTTCAAGCTGCTTGTCAATGAGCAGGAAGTCACCATGAAACAGTTTCGCAGGGAAGCAAAGACCGCTGTTTCCGATTTCCTCCATGAAGTCAACCACAAACTCATGGGGGATTTTGTTTCCATGAGCAATGAAGAAATCTGGCGGTTTCAGAAGATGGAAAAGCTGCTGGAAAGTAAAATCTCACGCCGCTTCAAAGTCCGGCGGCTTGATAAGGACGATTTTGGCTATCTGATTGAGCATTTATACGGGCAGACCGGAACCGCCTACGAAGATTATGAGTATTATCTTCCGAAGAAACGGTTTCAGGAGGAAACGCTGGTGAAATACTATGACCTCATCAAACCCACCCGTTGTCTGATAGAGGAAAACCAGCGGTATCTGAAAATCGAACAGGAAGACGGGACGGTCTATGCCGCCTACTTCACCATCAACAGCATTGTGGGGGAACTGGACTTCCCATCCTCGGAAATCTTTTACTATCAGCAGCAGCAATTTACCTTTCCCATTGATACCTCTATGAATGTGGAGATTGTGACAAACCGGAAAGCCCTCTCCACGGTGCGGAACAAGAAAAAAGAGCTGAAAGATTTGGACAACCACGCATGGCAGAATGACAGTGAAACCAGCACAAACGTGGTGGACGCTCTGGACAGCGTAAATGAGCTGGAATCCACCTTAGACCAGAGCAAGGAATCCATGTATAAGCTGTCCTATGTGGTGCGTGTGACGGCTCCCGACTTGGAAGAACTGAAACGCCGCTGCAATGAGGTGAAAGATTTTTATGACGATTTGAACGTGAAGCTGGTTCGCCCCTTTGGGGATATGCTGGGGCTGCATGGGGAATTTCTCCCTGCCAGCAAACGGTATCTGAACGATTATATCCAGTATGTCACCAGCGACTTCCTCGCTGGTCTTGGCTTCGGGGCAACCCAGATGTTAGGGGAGCCGGAGGGTATTTATATCGGGTACAGCCTTGATACAGGAAGAAACGTGTACTTAAAGCCTGCCCTTGCCAGTCAAGGGGTAAAAGGCTCTGTCACCAACGCCCTTGCTGCCGCTTTTGTAGGCTCCCTCGGCGGTGGAAAATCATTCAGCAACAACATGATAGTCTATTATTCCGTATTATTTGGGGCACAGGCACTCATTGTTGACCCGAAAGCAGAACGGGGACGCTGGAAAGAAACCCTGCCGGAAATCGCCCATGAAATCAATATCGTAAACCTGACCTCGGAGGAACAGAACAGGGGCTTACTCGACCCCTATGTGATTATGGAGAACCCAAAGGATTCCGAATCACTGGCAATCGACATATTGACCTTTTTAACCGGCATTTCCAGCCGTGACGGGGAAAAGTTCCCTGTTCTTCGGAAAGCTATTCGTGCAGTAACAAACAGTGAGGAACGGGGACTTTTCAAGGTGATTGAAGAACTTCGGGCGGAGGGAACCACCATCAGCACCAGCATAGCCGACCATATCGAATCCTTTACGGACTATGACTTTGCACACCTGCTCTTTTCGGATGGAGATGTCACACAGTCCATCAGCCTTGAAAAGCAGCTCAACATCATTCAGGTGGCGGATTTGGTGCTGCCGGATAAGGAAACCTCGTTTGAAGAATACACCACAATGGAGCTGCTTTCCGTGGCAATGCTCATTGTAATCAGTACCTTTGCCCTCGACTTCATCCATACAGACCGCAGCGTGTTTAAGATTGTGGATTTGGATGAAGCATGGAGCTTCTTACAGGTGGCACAGGGCAAGACCCTTTCCATGAAGCTGGTTCGTGCCGGACGTGCCATGAACGCAGGCGTTTACTTTGTGACCCAGAACACGGACGATTTGCTGGATGAAAAGCTGAAAAACAATCTGGGTTTAAAGTTTGCGTTCCGTTCCACGGACATCAACGAAATCAAGAAAACCCTCTCCTTTTTCGGGGTGGATTCCGAAGATGAAAACAACCAGAAGCGGCTCCGTGACTTGGAAAACGGGCAGTGCCTTATCAGTGATTTGTACGGGCGTGTGGGAGTGATACAGTTCCACCCTATCTTTGAAGACCTGTTCCATGCCTTTGATACCAGACCGCCCGTAAGAAAAGAGGTGGAGGAATGAAGATAAGAAAGCCCATCCAGCAGGGGACAGCTCTTGTCCCTTGCCGGACAAAGAGAGAAAACTCTTTTAAAAAAATCGGAAGTATAGCGAGAAAAGTGCTTCTGGCACTCCTGCTCATCCTCCTGCTGCTTGCAGTCTTCGGCACAGCCGCCCACGCTGCCGGACTGGTGGATGATACGGTGAACGCTGCCAACGAATACAGCAAATATCCTCTGGACAACTACCAGCTTGATTTTTATGTGGACAGCGGATGGGACTGGCTCCCGTGGAACTGGCTGGATGGTATCGGAAAACAGGTGATGTACGGGCTGTATGCCATCACAAATTTTATCTGGACAATCAGCCTGTACCTTTCCAACGCCACAGGGTATCTGATTCAGGAAGCCTACTCGCTGGACTTCATTTCCTCTACGGCGGATTCTATCGGGAAAAATATGCAGACCCTTGCAGGCGTTACCACAGGCGGCTTGTCCTCGGAGGGATTTTATATCGGGTTCCTGCTGATTCTTATTCTGGTGGTGGGGATTTACGTTGCCTACACAGGGCTTATCAAACGGGAAACCACAAAAGCCATCCATGCCGTTGTGAATTTCGTGGTGGTGTTCGTGCTGTCCGCTGCCTTTATCGCCTATGCCCCTGATTATATCGGGAAAATCAATGAATTTTCCGCAGACATCAGCAATGCCAGCCTGACCCTTGGTACAAAGATTGTACTGCCAAACTCGGAAAGCCAGGGAAAGGACAGCGTGGATTTGATACGGGACAGTCTGTTTTCCATTCAGGTCAAACAGCCGTGGCTCCTGCTGCAATACGGCAACTCGGATGTAGAAAGTATTGGGGCTGACCGTGTGGACAGCCTGCTCTCAACCAGCCCAGACGAAAACAACGGGCAGAACAGGGAAGAAATCGTGGTGGAGGAAATCGAAGACAGGGAAAACACCAACCTTACCATCACAAAGACCATCAACCGCTTGGGAACCGTCTTCTTCCTATTTATCTTCAATATCGGTATCTCCGTTTTTGTATTCCTGCTCACGGGGATAATGATTTTCTCACAGGTGCTTTTTATCATCTACGCCATGTTCCTGCCTGTGAGTTTCCTCCTTAGCATGGTTCCCTCTTTTGAGGGGATGTCAAAACGTGCCATTACAAAACTGTTCAATACCATTCTTACCAGAGCCGGAATCACCCTGATTATCACGGTAGCGTTCAGTATTTCCACCATGCTCTACAACCTGTCTGGGGAATATCCGTTCTTCCTGACGGCGTTCTTGCAGATAGTGACCTTTGCCGGAATTTATTTCAAGCTGGGGGATTTGATGGGGATGTTCTCCTTACAGAGTGGGGATTCCCAAAGCATGGGGAGCCGTATCATGCGAAGACCCCGTATGCTCATGCACGCCCATATGCACCGTTTACAGCATAAGTTAGGACGTTCTGTGGCGGCTCTTGGGGCTGGAACGGCTGCATACCACGCAGGGAAACAGGCTGGCTCAGACCAGAGAACTGCTTCCCACTCCGGCTCTTCCAAACGGACACAGGCAGACCACAGCAGACCAGACGGACAGGCAGCACCGGAAAAGGAATCCGCATGGAAACGGGCTGGCTCTGCGGTAGGTGCGGCGGCAGATACCAAAGATAAGATAGCCGATACTGCCGGACAGCTTCGGGAGCAGGCAAAGGATTTGCCTGTCAATGCAAAGTACGCCCTTTACCACGGGAAAACACAGGTATCAGAGGGTGTAAGGGATTTTACTTCCAGCATAACCCAGACCCGAACTGCCAGAGCGGAACAGCGGAACGCACAGGCAGAAAGCCGCAGACAGACCATTGCAGAACGCAGGGCGGAACTGGAACAGGCAAAACAACCGCAAAAGACAGCTTCCGAAGCACCCAAAGGGACTGCTCCTGTCCATGAACGCCCTGTTACTGCAAAGCAGCCAGAAGATTTCCGAAATCGTGCAGATACCGCTCATACAGAAAAACCAGCCATGCAGCCAGCTTCCCCATCCATCAGGGAACGGGGACAAATTTCTTATGGGGAAACTGTGGCAGAACGGGCTTCGGTTCCGATGGTAAAAACGGCTTCCATCCACCATGAACAGACACCACCTATAAGGACAGAACGCCAGATAGTCCCATCTACTTCCCTATCCCATCCAGATGAAAGACAAAAGGCGGCTCCAACCACCACACCTGCTGCTCCCCGTCCGACAAGACCTGTCCAGAACGATACGGTTCCTGTGATACCGGAAAGAAAACGGGCTGCCCCTGTGGTAAAAGAATCTAACTTTACCATCCGGCGTACCACCGCCAGAAAGGAGTGGACAAAAACGGTAACAGCGGCTGCCAAACAGAAGAAAGGGGAGAAACCATGAAGTTAAGACACCTTTTCTTTGCCTGTTCCGGCGTGTTCGTGATGATGTTCTCCCTGCTCCTTTTGGTGGTGATTGTCTTCTCGGATGAGGAAGACGGAGGAAGCGGCGGAAACCTTATCTATGGGGGCGTGAGCGTATCACAGGAAGTCCTCGCCCATAAGCCTATGCTGGAAAAGTATGCAAGGGAATATGGCATAGAGGAATACTTAAATGTGCTGCTCGCCATCATTCAGGTGGAATCCGGCGGCACACTGGAAGACGTTATGCAGTCCTCGGAATCTTTGGGGCTTCCCCCGAACTCCCTTAGTACAGAGGAATCCATCAAACAGGGCTGCAAGTATTTCTCGGAACTGCTCGCAGCGGCAGAAACAAAGGGATGTGACTTAAACAGTGTGATTCAATCCTACAACTACGGCGGCGGTTTCCTAGACTATGTGGCAGGACACGGGAAAAAATACACCTTTGAACTGGCAGAGAGCTTCGCAAGGGACAAATCCGGCGGAAAGAAAGTCACCTACACCAACCCTGTTGCCGTAGAGAAAAACGGCGGCTGGCGGTATTCCTATGGAAATATGTTCTATGTCCTCTTGGTATCGCAATACCTGACCGTGGCACAGTTTGATGATGAAACGGTACAGGCTATCATGGAGGAAGCCTTAAAGTATGAGGGCTGGACGTATGTGTATGGGGGCGATTCCCCCTCCACTTCCTTTGACTGTTCGGGACTGGTGCAGTGGTGCTATGGCAAGGCAGGAATCGCCCTGCCACGGACAGCACAGGAACAGTACAATGTGACGCAGCACATCCCCCTGTCCGAAGCAAAAGCAGGGGATTTAGTCTTTTTCCACTCCACCTACAACGCCGGAACCTACATCACCCATGTGGGGCTGTATGTGGGAAATAACCGGATGTACCATGCCGGAAATCCCATTGGTTACGCAGACCTGACAGGCTCCTACTGGCAACAGCACCTTGCCGGAGCCGGACGAATCAAACAATAAGAAAGGATGAACCGATATGATTCAGATTAGAAAAGAGGATAACCAGAAAAAGCAGAAAGAAAAGAAACTGAAAGTCTACAAAGTCAATACCCATAAAAAAACCGTGATTGCCCTGTGGGTGCTGCTGGCAGTGAGCTTCCTGTTTGCCGTCTATAAGAATTTCACGGCAATAGACATTCATACTGTCCATGAAACCAAAGTAATTGAGGAAACCATCCTCGACACCCACAAGATAGAGAATTTTGTGGAGAATTTCGCAGAAGTCTACTATTCATGGGAACAGTCTGCCGCTTCCATTGATAACCGGACAAATGCTTTAAAAGGGTATCTCACCGGAGAGCTGCAAGCCCTGAATGTAGATACTGTCCGAAAGGACATCCCCGTATCGTCTGCCCTGACCGATTTTCAGATATGGGAAATCACAGAAGAAAAGGAACAGCATTATCAAGTGACCTACACGGTGGAACAGCGTATCACAGAGGGGGAATCCAGTAAAACCGTCCGTTCCGCCTATCAGGTAACGGTCTATGTGGACGGCTCTGGAAACCTGACGATTATCCAGAACCCAACCATCACCAGCGTTGCCGTAAAATCCGGTTACACCCCAAAAGCGGTACAAAGTGACGGCACGGTGGATTCCATCACCACGGAGGAAATCAACGAATTTCTCACTACCTTTTTCAAGCTGTACCCTACGGCAACCGCAAAGGAGCTGACCTATTATGTGAATGAGGGCGTGCTGAAACCTGTGGGAAAAGAGTATATTTTCTCAGAACTTGTGAATCCAGTCTACAATCGAAGCGGAAATCAGGTGACAGCTTCCCTTGCAGTGAAATATCTGGATAACCAGACCATGACAACTCAGGTATCACAGTTTGACCTTGTGCTGGAAAAGAACGGGGAAAACTGGAAGATTGTGAAATGATTATATATTCCAATAGTAAACAGATGACTTTTTATCATCTGTTTACTATTGGATGTGAGATAAATTCTTGTTTTAATTCCTAAATCTTTCTATAATAAAATTAAATTATCAATCTAATTTCATATTCTTTTCATATAAATGCTGTACAGTAAAAATGGAGGTGAATATATGGCTAAAATATTGATTGTCGAAGATGATAAAAGAACAAATATGGCTATTTGTGAATATTTAAAACCAACCGGACATAACATTGTTTCTGCTTATGATGGTGAGGAAGCATTGCAATTATTTCATAGTACAACAATAGATTTAATTGTTTTAGATATTATGCTTCCACGATTAACCGGAATTGCTGTTTTACATGAAATAAGAAAAAGCAGTCTTATACCTGTACTTATGCTCACAGCGATTGAGGATGAATATACGCAATCACAAAGTTTTGATGAATTAGCAGATGATTATGTAACAAAACCTTTTTCTATGGTATTGCTTGGAAAAAGAATCACCGCTCTTTTACGCCGCTGTGGACAAATGCAGTCTATAGACACTATTACTTTCGGGGATGTTACTGTCAATTTTTCTGGATATACAGCCCATGATAAAAATGGAAGAATTGACATTACTCCAAAAGAAATAGAATTATTAAAACTTCTTATAGAACACAAAGGACTGGTTTTGACCCGTTCACAAATTCTTGACGAACTATGGGGATATGATTACCCTATTATCGACCGGACAATAGACACTTATATTAAAAATTTGAGAAAAAAATTACGTCTTAATTGTATTGTAACAGTAAAAGGAATCGGCTATAAGTATGAGGTGGTGGAATGAAACGATTAAAAATATTGCCTAAAATTTTTTTATATACATTCAGCATTATGGTATTTATTATAATTGCAGCTCATCTGATTTTATATTTACTTGCCCCACGAATTGCTATAGATTACACTCCATCAGTAATATCAAATCAAAGTGAATATGTATTAGATGGCAGTATCGACCCTTTGCAGTTTGTATCACAGGCAATTTGGCAGGCGTTACCATTTTCTGTTTTTTGTTGTATTATTCTTTGTGCAATATGTTCCTATTTTTTTTCAAAAAGTATTACAACACCAATTCGGAAAATTTCAAGTGTGACAAAACAAATGTCTAAAATGGATAAATCTGCTGTTTGTATAGTATCTTCTCAAGATGAAGTGAGAGAATTGGCTGATAATATCAATCAATTATATTATCGTCTATTTACAACTATTAAAAATCTTGAAGCAGAAAAGGAAAAGGTTAAAGAAAGTGAACAGGCAAAAATTGATTTTTTAAGAGCAGCGTCACATGAATTAAAAACCCCAGTAACCGCTTTAAATGCAACCTTGGAAAACATGATTTTAGGAGTGGGAAGTTATTGTGATTATTCCACATATCTTCCTGAATGTAAGGATATAGTAGAACAGCTTGCAACCATGATTCATGAAATTTTAGAAACTTCCAAAATAAATATGGAAACTACTCAGGAAGATTCTACGAAATGTAATTTATCAGACTTAATTTTGAATGTATGTGAACCATATAAACTGATTGCTGCGACTCATGGTATCAATTTAAAGTTAGATATTCCTCAAGAATACAGGATAATGATTCCACAAAAGCAATTTAGTCGGGCATTTTCTAATATTATTGCAAATGCTGTCACCTATACTCCAAATGAGGGGAGTGTTTTTGTCTGTTTAAAAGAACATACTTTAACGGTAGAAAATGAATGTATTCCGATTGATAAACAACAATTAGCACATATATTTGAACCATTTTACCGTCCTGATTTTTCTCGCAATAGTGATAGCGGTGGAAATGGATTAGGACTTTACATTGTCTCAACTATTTTTTCATCACTTCATATTTCATATGAATTTTTACCAACAGAATCACAAAAAGGGATGTGTTTCTCTATCCTCCTGCCAAAAGCTCTCTAATTTCAGAGGGCTTTTTTTCGCCCTAAATTCTATATTCATTTCATATGCATTCCATATTGAACATTTATGATATTCCTGTATTCAAAATAAAAAATCAGGAGGTATAAAAAATCATGAACTTTATGAAGAGAGCATTTCTATATGTTTCACGCAAAAGAGGAAAGAGTATTTTGCTTTTTTTCATCCTTTTAATTCTGTCAACTTTTGTTCTAACGGGACTAAGTATTGGAAGTGCGTCAAAACAAGCTCAAAAAAATTTAAGACAAAATATCGGCGGTTCTTTCAATATTGATGTCAATTATTCAGATTCAAATCCATATTATCACGAAGAAGAAAGTGAGAATGAAGATGGGTCTTCCGACCTTTTAATGTACTCGACTGAACAGGTGACATCAAAAATGGTAGAAAACATTCGGAATATTTCCGGTGTTAAATTCTGTGATGCAACAACGGAAAGTCTGATAAATTTTGATAAACTTTTACCATTTGCCGGAACTGTTCCATTAGATGAAAGTCTTTCTCATTGTGTAAAAAGCATTGGTGTATGGCGTTCAGAAGAACAAAATTTCTTTACTTCTGGAAAAATCCAACTAATAGAAGGCAGGCATATTTTAGACAATGACATACACAAAGTTATTCTGTGTAAAGACTTAGCAGAAAAAAACAACTTAAATTTAGGTGATTCCTTAATTGTAACAAATGAGAACGGAAAGCAGCTATCTTTTGAAATTATTGGATTGTTTCATGCACAAAAACTTGAAAAAGTTGGAGAATCAATCCCAACATATGATAAGATACAAAACTTAATTTTTACAGATATAGAATCTATTGTCGAACTTGAAAATAGTGTTGCAGTGCAAGGGTTTGATACAGTAAAAGTTACCGTAAATGACCCTAAAGATATTGAAAAAATTATAGAGCAAGTAAAACATTTCCCTGATTATGAAGAAAATGTTTATAACATTTATGCTAATGATGAGGTTTACAAAAACACAGCAATTTCTTTAGAGAATTTAGATAAGTTAGTTATCGGCTTATTACTTGTAATCATTATCGCAAGCGTTATTGTTCTTTCACTTATTCTCACACTTTGGGGAAAAGAGAGAATACATGAAACAGGCGTTTTGCTCTCCATTGGAATAAAAAAATACAGCATATTAGGACAATACCTTATTGAAGTTTTAATGATAGCAATTTTAGCTTTTACCTTATCTTTTGTTACAAGCAATATGATTTCTGGAAATATCGCAAATACCCTTTTGCAACAAAATACAAAAAATGAAAAACAGCAGCTTTCAACACAAGAAGACCATACAGAAATGAAAAGTCTGGATTTTAGCGTTTCAGAAGATTCAGAATCCGCTACTCCTGATATTAAGGTAGAAATTACTTTGCCCGATATATTGCAATTATACACAATCGGTTTTTCTATCATTTTTATTTCAGTAACTATATCTTCGATTAGTGTTATGCGTTTAAAACCACGGGAAATTTTAGCCCGTATGAGTTAAGGAGGAACAAATGTCAATTTTTAAGTGTAATCATGTATCATACTCTTATGATAAAAATACAAACGTGCTGAAAGATATTACCTTTTCATTTGAACTAGGAAAAGTATATGCGATTTTAGGTTCATCTGGTTCCGGAAAAACAACATTACTTTCACTACTAGGGGGACTTGATATACCAACTACCGGAACTATTTTATACGAAAATGAAGATATTAAAAAAATAGGATTGGAATCTCATAGACAAAATCATGTTTCTCTTATATTTCAAAATTATAATTTGATTGATTATATGACGCCGATTGAAAATGCAACTTTGGCAACAAAGAAAGATGTTGATGTGGTTCCTCTTTTAAAACGTCTGGGACTTTCTGATAAAGAACTAAAACGAACAATTTTAAAATTGTCTGGTGGGCAACAACAACGTGTAGCAATCGCACGTTCCTTAGCTACCGATGTCCCTATTATACTGGCAGATGAGCCTACAGGAAATCTTGATGAAATAACTGCCGCTGAAATCACACAAATATTACAGGAAACTGCCCACAAATTGAATAAATGTGTCATTATTGTTACTCATTCTAAAGATGTTGCTCAAAAAGCTGATGCTGTGTTAGAACTCAAACAAGGAATATTAAGGCAGGTGAAAAAATGAAAAAATTGATTATACTAATAATTTGTTTATTACTTTCTACTTTTGTGTTTAGTGGATGTGTAAACAGAACAGAAGAAAGTGAATCTGAAAAAGTTTCTTACGATTACGAAATTTCGGGGCAGGAGGATATGTCAAATATAGAAATTGTGCCAGAAAATGAAAAGTAAGCCAACGGAAGAATTATTCTTCCATTCGCTTATATTTCATAATACCATCCGCAACGCTTTCCATGATAACAAGGTCTGCGTCTGTAAAATTGTCAATTTTGCTTTCAAGCTGTCTTCGTCTGCTGCTTTTTACCAGACTATCAGAGGATAAAAAGAACTCATCCACTGATACATTCAGCAGAAATACAAGGTCGTAAAGCACCTGTAAACTTGGGTGCTGCCCTTTATTCTCAATATTGGTTAAATAGCGTGGGTCAATTTCAATCATTGCTCCCACCTGTTCACGGGTCAATCCCTGTTTTTTACGGGCTTCTTTTATGGCAAGCCCAAACGCCCTGAAATCATATTTATCTTCTTTTTTACGCATAATACACCACCTCTATACATTTTACTGTTCCTGTTATAATAGTGACAGGTATAGAAAAACGTATTATACAGTTGTACAGTTCCTATTATGCGTACCAAAGATAAAACTATGCTGCTGAAACGGAAATAAAAAAAACCGTTATTTGGCAGCATACTTTCCCTGCGTCAAAAATCACATCATCTTTTCCAGACGACGGTTTAACAAAAGCCGCCGTCTTTTTTTGCATGAAATATAGATGATTTTTAAAGTCTACTACTTTATACAGACAGCGGCTTACAGGAGGAAGCCGCTATGCAAAATATTTTCTTAAATATATCTACATTCGGTAAACCGTTAAAAAAAGCCATCCACCTACACTAGAAAAGTCTGACCATCAATGTGGTTTTTCAGAATACATAGAAAGAACTATCGAAGCACACAAGCAGAAATATCGTCTGTTTGCGTGCTTTTTTAGTTGGAAGAAAAAGTTTTTAAATTTTTCTTCTCAAAACGCAACTGCACGCCCTGTCCTGTCGGGACTAAGAGCGAAAAGGGGGAAAGAAGCAGAAATTCCTATCAACTCGCTCCCTTTCAAGGCTGGAAAGGGGGTGAGTAATGATGAAGCCATCTGAATTTCAGACAACCATAGAGAACCAGTTTGATTATATCTGTAAAGTCGCTATGGAGGATGAACGCAAAGATTATCTTAAAGCGTTGTCCAGACAGTGTAAACGGGAAACCCTGTTCTGTGATATGGACGATTACACCGTCAACTTGTTTTCTTCCGAAGACACCTATCCATCCCACTTCCATACTTTTGAAATGGATGGATTTACTGTCCGTATTGAAAACAGCCTGTTAGCAGAAGCGTTGGAAAATCTGGACGGAAAGAAACGTGATGTTATCTTGAGATATTATTTCCTCGGATTTGACGATACAGAAATTTCAAAAATTCTGGAAGTCAACCGTTCTACCATCCAGAGAAGAAGACACGCCGGACTGGAATTTATCAAAAAATTTATGGAGGAAGAAGCATGACAGCAAAGCACCCTATGATTCCGTTTCCTGTGATTGTAAGGGCTGCGGATGGTGACATTGAAGCAGTCAACCAGATTGTACGCCATTACAGCGGTTTTATTGCCAGCCGTTCCATGCGTCCCATGAAAGACGAATACGGGAATACCCACATGGTTGTAGATGAAACCCTACGCCGCCGGATGGAAACACGTCTGATTGCAAAGATTTTATCTTTTGAAATCAGGGAACCCAACTAGAAATAACGCTCTCCTGTGGAAGCATGGACAAGCCCATGCTTCCCAGACAGAGCTTGCCAGTCTATTAAAGTGCATTATCACCAGTGCATTTTAACAGGCTGACAAAGCCGGATTGTTCCTTGAAAAAGAAAGCGTCTAATCAACGCAGCATAAAGCAGCCGAATACGTTTCGATAGAAAGAGAGCCGTTGGGCTGGCACGCCGTAACCCACAAAAGGAGGGATGAAACCGGATAGCGATTCCTGCCAGCGTTCCATAAGCAGCTTACCGCAAAAGCTGCCGCCATGACCTTTCTATCGTGATAATGATACTTCCGTACAGCCTTAGTCTGTGTGATGATGTAGCACCGCTGACAAAGGGTACGGCTGGATGAGAACCATGCAGGGGTGAGATTCCCATGAGCTTTAGCGAAAGCTGTTCGGCTGACTTGCTCACAGTAAAATGCACTGAACCTCTACAAAACTTTAATTTCCTGTGTTATACTCAAAGTGTTAGAGAGGTGTATTTTACTGTTACCATCATAGAAAGGAGCCTTAATCTTATGTTAGATGGTAAAGAGAATACACACGGTATTACAACGTCTGAAAAAAAGACATATACGGTAGATGAAATAGCAGCTCTTTTAAACATCAGTATGAAGTCGGCATATGCTTTAGTCAAAAGCGGTCAATTTCACTATATCAGAGCTGGCAGGATGATTAGAGTATCTAAAATATCTTTCGATAAATGGTTACACGAATAATCATTTAAGGAGAGATAATATGGCTTCAATCAAACAAAGAAAATCAAAATTTTCAGTTATTTACTGGTATATGGATGATACAGGCGAAAGAAAGCAGAAATGGGACACCCTAGAAACAAAAAAAGAAGCAAAGGCACGAAAAGCGTTTATTGAATTTTATCAACAAACCTATGGATATGTTCTCGTCCCTTTAGAAGAACAATTCGCCCATCAGCGTGAGGAAGCAGAACAGGCAATAGATACCCCAGATGATGAAATCACTTTAAAGGAATTTCTTGTTACTTTTGTCAATCTATATGGCGTATCGAAGTGGTCTGCCAACACTTACAGCAGTAAATTGAGTTCAATTAACAACTATATCAACCCTATTATTGGAGATTGGAAGTTAAATGAAATCACCACGAAAAAACTTTCTCAATATTACAATGACCTGTTAAGTGTTCCAGAAGTTCCTCGTGCTAACCGCAAAGCAACTGGTCGCTGTGTGCAGCCTGCCAACATTAAGAAAATCCATGATATTATCCGCTGTGCCTTAAATCAGGCTATTCGTTGGGAATATCTGGACAGCAAAATGCGGAATCCGGCTTCCTTAGCCACCTTACCCAAAGTACCAAAGGTAAAACGTAAGGTTTGGAATGTACAGACATTCAAGGAAGCAATCAAACTTGTGGATGATGATTTACTCCTGCTTTGTATGCACTTGGCATTTGCCTGCTCATTAAGAGTAGGTGAAATTACGGGGCTTACTTGGGATGATGTGATTATTGATGAAGAAGCTATTGCAAATAATAATGCAAGGGTTATCGTCAATAAGGAGCTGGCAAGAATTTCTCAATCAGCTATGCAAAAGCTGAAAGAAAAAGATATTATTAAAATTTTCCCAACCCAGAAGCCCCACTGTACTACAAGGCTGGTGTTAAAAACACCCAAAACAGAAACAAGTAATCGTACCGTATGGCTGCCGACAACGCTTGCTCAATTACTGGTTCAATACAAAAAAGACCAGCAGGAATTGAAAGAGTTTTTAGGAAGTGCCTATAACGATTATAACCTCGTTATTGCTCTTGAAAATGGGAATCCCGTAGAAAGCCGCATTGTTCGGGACAGATTTACAACGCTGTGTGAGGAACACAATTTTGAAGTTGTTGTTTTTCACAGCTTACGCCATTTAAGCACAAAATATAAGCTCAAAATGACACATGGCGATATTAAGTCTGTTCAGGGAGATACAGGTCACGCCGAAGCTGAAATGGTAACAGATGTTTACTCTGAAATCGTGGATGAAGACAGACGGCTTAATGCAAAGAAGCTGGATGAAGAATTTTATGACACCCTTGATACAGAGGAACCTGAACACAATCTCCATTCAGAAGCACAGGAGCCTATCAGTGACAATGACAAACTTCTGCTTGAATTGCTAAAATCCATGACACCGGAAATGAAAGAAAAGCTCTTAAAAGAAACCCTTTCTAACTGTTAGCAAAGGGCTTTGTTCCAAACAGAAAAAACCTGCTAACCAAAAAGTGTTAGCAAATATCGTAAAAATCCATGAAATCATCATCTACCTTAAATGAGTGTTAGCAAGCTATCTTGCAAAATAAATGACTTTTAGAAATTCCCACGGACATAAGCAGCTATATATTTGCTTCCCTGTCCGTGATAACAAAAAAAGCTGTAAACCCTTGAAAACAAAGGCTTACAGCGTTGCTTACTGGCGTCCATGACAGGAATCGAACCTGCGGCGTTTCGCTTAGGAGTATGGCTTACCATGTGATACACGGTTCGGATGTAACTTCCAATATCATCCCTTACGCAGAATGACTTGTAGTAAACGAACTTTATGGTGCAAAACACCTATTCTGACGCAGTTTTATGTGTCCGTTGGGTGGTCCTATTAGCAAATTCTTAGCAAGAGGACATCCCGCCAAAACTGATTGCTACTGCCATTCTCCACTCCCTTAGTCAAAATGACAAGGCAAATACATGGAGGTTACTATGGACAAGAAAGAGAAAAAGTCACTGCCGGAACCGCGCACATACACCGTGGAACAGATTGCAGCCATGCTTAACATTGGCCGCACAACCGCATATCAGCTCGTCAAGCAGGAGGAGTTCAGGATCGTCCGCATAGGCAATGCGATCCGCGTCTCCAAGAAATCTTTTGACGAGTGGCTGGAGAGTTTGGAATTGTGAATATCGCAAGAAACGCCGTAGGCTCAAAAAACCTATGGCGTTTTTTTATACCCATTTTGAAGGAGGCTGGCAATGAAACTGACAGAAGCAGAAATGAGGATGGTGTTTCAGATTGAAAGTACCAATCAGAACGCCGCCCTGAATGAGATTTATATGACATGGCGCTATGCGCCGAACCCGGCAACGAAAGAAACGGCGGAAGGCCTTCTGGACAAGCTCCGCCCACTGTCGGATCAGGAGTGCATGGATTTGATCCGCAAGGTGCAGGCCGAATACCGTCTGCCGGAGAAAGCCCGCACCATCGGAGAAATGCTGGCAGAAGCCAGGCAGCGATCCGGGGCGCAGAAGTTATCTGGCCATGACATTATGGCTTTGGAGCGTTTCGACCCGGCGACCAGACACATGATTGTCTTTGATGTTCTTACCCATGACTCGCCTGTTGGCTGGAAGGGTGAGAAAATGCGCCTGTTCCTGACCGACGCCGGATACAGCAAGGCTTTGGAGAATCAGGAACAGGGGCACATCAAAATCCGCAGCCATGCGAAGGTACTTTCCGGCGATCTCCACTATGACCATAAAGACCGTGAGAGGTAGCCGACTGAAAACTGTATCAAAATCAGTGGGATATCTTCTGTTTCTTCCTCTGTGGCTTGCGTTCTGAACGGGGCGTGGATGTTTTCCCATGCGGGAGGCTATGAAGGCGTACAGACAGATAAACCGCTTAAAATCAACACTTTTTATTTTCACAGGAAGGAGGTGCGAAGATGGCTGTTTTTCGTATTGAAAAGACCCGTGATTATACGGTCATGTCGAACCATCACTTGAAAGATCGGACGCTAACCCTAAAATCCAAAGGGCTGCTGTCCATGATGTTGTCGCTCCCTGACGAGTGGAATTATACCACCAGAGGTCTTGCGGCGATCTGCCGGGAAGGTGTGGACAGCATCGGTGCGGCGTTGAAGGAGCTGGAAGCCCACGGGTATATCCGGCGCACCCAGCTTCGGGATGAAAAAGGCAAGATCACGGATACCGAGTATGTGATTTACGAAATGCCTCAGTGCGAACCGCCGTCAAGCCCAGGTACGCCTTTACCGGGTACGGCAAAGCCATATACGGAAAACCCGGATATGGGTATCCCGGATACGGCGGAACCGTGTACGGAAAACCCCGCACAATTAAATACTAATCAAACAAAGACTGATTTATCAAGTACGGAGATATCAAATCCTATCCAATCAAATCCCCCTACCCCCGCGGGGGCAAGGATGGGAACGGATCGGATGGGAGCCAGAGAATGTTATCGTGAAGTGATTTTGGATAACATCGAGTACAGCTATCTGGTGCAGGACAGCCATATCGACCGTGAGCAGCTTGACGAAATCGTTGACCTGATCGTGGATACCGTGTGTTCTGCCCGCAAAGTCATCCGCATTGCCGGAGACGATTATCCGGCGGAGGTAGTAAAGTCCCGTTTTATGAAGCTGGACAGTTCTCATGTTCAGTATGTCATGGACTGCATGAAGGACAACACCACCTATGTCCGCAATATCAAGAAATACCTTCTGGCGGCGCTGTATAACGCCCCGACCACCATCAACAGCTATTATTCTTCCCTGGTGCAGCACGATATGTACGGGGACGGGCAAAGGGGGCGAGGCTAAATGCAGGAGGAAGTAACGCGAGGTGCCGTGACGCTCATTGTTGACGGAGCCAAGCTAAGTGAGCAGGTCTTTGAAAAGGCCGTCAAAAAGTTCCTGGAGGAAATCCAGAAAAGCCAGAAACCCAAAATCTACCGCGGCAGGCAGAGCCTTAAACAGCTTGCCAGCCAGAACGCCGGTCTTGCCAATATCGAGATCAGCGACAAGAATATCAAGGCTTTCTCCCGTGTGGCGAAGAAATACCATGTGGATTTTGCCTTGAAGAAGGACACCGCTGCAGAGCAGCCCCGTTACCTGGTCTTTTTCAAAAGCCGGGACGCGGATGCCATCACAGCGGCGTTTCAGGAGTTTGCCAGCCGCAAAATGAGCCGTGAGGAAAAGCCCTCCATCCGGGAACGGCTGACCCAGGCGAAGGAACAGGCGGCGGAGAAAGTGGAACACCGCACCATTGACCGGGAGAAAGTAAAGGTCAAAGATCGGAGCGTGCAGAGATGAACATGAAAAAACTGTTTTTGCTGAATCTCCCGTATCTTCTGTTCGTGTATCCCTTCGATAAGCTGGCACAGGCTTTCCGGCTTGCGCCCGGTACTGACCTCTCCGGCAAGCTGCTCTCCATTGGGGACGGCTTCACGGCAGCCCTTTCCTCCCCGTGGCTCAGTTTCCATCCCACGGACCTGCTGATCGGCATAGCCGGTGCGGTGATCCTTCGCATGGCGGTCTACCTGAAAGGCAAGAACGCTAAGAAGTATCGCCACGGGATCGAGTATGGTTCTGCCCGCTGGGGTACGGCGGCGGATATTGCTCCCTACATGGACAAGGACTTTTTCCATAACATCCCCATGACGCAGACAGAACGGATCACAATGGCGAGCCGTCCAAAGCAGCCGAAGTATGCCAGAAACAAAAACATTCTGGTAATCGGCGGTTCCGGCAGCGGTAAGACGCGGTTCTTCTGTAAGCCGTCGCTGCTGCAAGCCCATTCGTCCTATGTCTGCACCGATCCGAAAGGAACCTTGCTGCCGGAGATCGGCACTTTCCTGGAACGGAAAAAATACCGTATCAAATGCCTCAACCTGATAAACTTCCGAAAATCCATGAAATACAACCCGCTGGCCTACATTCGGTCAGAGAAGGATATCTTAAAGCTGGTGAACGCCCTGATTATGAACACGAAGGGCGAAGGCGAAAAATCTTCGGAAGATTTCTGGGTCAAAGCGGAACGCCTCTATTATTCCGCGCTGATCGGCTACATCTGGTACGAGGCCACGGAGGAAGAAAAGAACTTCATCACACTTCTGGACCTTATCAATGCCAGTGAAGCCAGAGAGGACGACGAAACCTATCAAAGCCCGGTGGACCTGCTTTTTTCTCAGTTGGAGGAACGGGAGCCGGACCACTTTGCCGTCAAGCAGTACCGCAAATTCAAGATGGCGGCGGGCAAGACCTTAAAATCCATCCTCATTTCCTGCGGTGCCCGGCTTGCTCCCTTCGACATCAAGGAGCTGCGGGACCTGATGGAATATGACGAACTGGAACTGGATACCCTGGGCGACAGCAAGACGGCGCTGTTTGTGATCCTTTCGGATACGGACAGCACTTTCAATTTCGTGGCTGCCCTCATGTATAGTCAGCTTTTCAATCTGCTCTGCGACAAGGCGGATGACTTCTACGGCGGGCGGCTGCCTGTCCATGTCCGTCTGATCCTGGACGAGTTTGCCAACATCGGCCAGATACCGAACTTCGATAAGCTGATTGCCACCATCCGAAGCCGTGAGATATCGGCTTCTATTATTTTGCAGTCGCAGAGTCAGTTAAAGACCATCTACAAGGACGCGGCAGATACCATCGTCGGCAACTGTGACAGCACCTTGTTTTTGGGAGGCAAAGAGAAATCCACGCTCAAGGAAATTTCGGAGCTGCTGGGGAAAGAGACCATCGATCTCTATAACCAGTCCGAAAACCGGGGCAGTCAGGTTTCCCATGGCCTCAGTTATCAGAAATTAGGAAAGGAGTTGATGACCCAGGACGAATTGGCAGTGATGGACGGCGGCAAGTGTATCTTCATGCTGCGGGGCGTGCGCCCGTTTCTTTCGGACAAGTACGACCTCACCCGACACCCAAATTACAGATACACGGCCGACGCCGACCCTAAAAATGTCTTTGACATGGAACGGTACATGAAGAAGCAGCGTGCCGTGGTAAAACCCACGGACACCTTCGATGTGTACGAGATTGACGCAACAATTTAACCCAAAATCAAAAACATTTTTTAGGAGGATTATTTTATGGAATTTTTCAACAGTGCAGTTGGTGTTTTGCAGACTCTCGTAGTGGCCCTGGGCGCAGGTCTTGGTATCTGGGGCGTTATCAACCTTCTGGAAGGTTACGGCCAGGACAACCCTGCTTCCAAAAGCCAGGGTATGAAACAGTTCATGGCTAATTAAAGGGAACAAAAAGAAAGGAAAAACACAATCCAGACGGTATCAGCGGCAGGATACAAGAATAAATTGTGATTACACAAGATTGGTGCTATAATAAGAGAAAAGTTCCTGCCGGGGCAGCCGCCCCGGTGGTATGGATAGGAAGGCAGGAAAACAATATGCACATCAGCTATAAACCGCTCTGGCATACACTGTTAGAGCGTGATATGAGAAAAGAAGATTTAAGGCTTGCCGCCGGTATGACAACGAATATGATTGCCAACATGAGCAAAGAGGGAAAGCACATCAGCATGGACACATTAGCCCGTATCTGCGAAACGCTGAATTGTGAGATTACCGATGTGATTGAGTTAGTACCAGACGAGCCTGCTTCCACAGGAGGTAAGGAACATGAGCGAATTGAAACCAAGAATAACAGAAAACGGAATTGATTATATCCTTGTTGGGGATTACTACATCCCGGATTTGAAGCTGCCGGAAGAACACCGCCCCATTGGAAAGTATGGACGGCTACACCGGGAATATTTAAGAGAAGTCCACCCAGCCAGATTGAACACATTGATATTGACCGGAGAGCTATGGACATATCTTGCAGACCTGAACGAACAGGCACAGGAACGGTTAGACACTATCATGGAACAGATGAAAGCTGCCGAGGGCGTGACAGAGGAATTAAAGCGCACTTCTCAAATGGAATGGGTGCAGCGTTGCAATAACATTCACAACCGGGCAGAAGAAATTATTTTGCATGAGATGATTTATTCATAACGGTGTGATAGAATGATTATGACAAATCGGGATTTTGGAAGCAGGAGAAATCAAGATTGGAGGATAAATTGATGAACAAGATTTTCAAATGTCTTATTCGATTTTTGATAGAAGTGATAGTTATGACAGTTTTGATTGTTGGAATCAACATATTTACGAATGGTATGTATCTTTGGGGATTGCCTCGCATAAATGATGTTCAGTCTGTAAATATCACGTATCCGAGTGTCACAGATGATGTTAAAGAAATTTCAAGCCGTGAGGATATTGAATTAGCCTTAAAGCTAACGGGATTTCTGAAATATGATTTATTTGAGAAAGTGAATAGCGAAGAAGAACCTACTATTACAATTACTTATTTTCTTAAGGATGGAACAAGCAAAACAATCTCCGCTAATAACACTACTGTCTGGTGGAACAATAAAATTCATGTAATCAAGGACAAGGATATGTTTATCAACCTAACAGAGGGAATTTTCTTTCTGGAAGATTTACAAACAAAGTAAATCAATTCCAGTATATCGGGGAGCAAATAGAACAAAAATCGGAATTTGACGAAGGAGTGTGATTATATGGGTAAAGCGATTTTGGCAGCAATCGTTACATTGATTGTTGGTTATTTAGGTATGGTCGTAGGACTTGAACTTTTAGGTAATTGGGTTGAGTTTGGATTGCTCATTGCTATTGCAGTAATGGGTGCTTTTATCATCTACTTCAATGACAAGAAGTAAGATAATTCAAGTTTGACAAGGAGACAATTTTATGAAAAAAATAATGGCAGCTACGTTATCGTTGCTTGTTTGTGCGGTTCTGCTTGCAGGGTGCAACACTTCCTCCGAAAACAATGAAGAACAGTCCTTAAAGGTATATTCATTTAGCGGAGAAAATGAATATATTTCTGTGTCGAATGGTGTAATTATTTTAGATGGCAAAGATGAAATTTGCTATGGTGGCGATTTGAAAGTGACATCAGATGATTTTGGCGATATTACCACATATTCAACTACCATTTATATCAATGGAAGTGAAAAAGAACCTTTGCTTTCTAATAGTGTTGATGACCAGACAGGTGGGACAATAGATTTATCTGGAAATATTGGAAAAATTTATGGTGACATTCTCAAAGATAGAGATGCTGATAAGTTGACGGATAATTTGTGGTTTGAATTGAAAACAACCAATTTGAGAGGAGAAGAAAACACTTATCAAGTGCAATTAGAGACAACTGAAATCACAAAGGAAGTCAAATAGTAACTTCTAAGTTCCAACTTGTCATTCTGAAAATTTAACTGAATAACCACCCCCAAAACCGCTGCTATATGGAAGCCAACAAACCATGCAACAGCGGTTTTTCTTTACCGTTTTTTCCTCTGGCTGATAGGCGTTCCCATTTTCTTTGACTTTTTGAGAATCCGAATCAGCCAGCGAAATTCTTCGTCTGACAGATTTTTATAGTTGATACCGAGCTGTTTACAGTAAAGGACAACCAGCTTTTCATCCCGGCTGCCCTTGAAATTTTCGACCGCTTCCAGATTTTCTTTCAGTTCATCAGCAACGGTGGTCTGGGGTGCACTCTCGCTGTCTTTTTTGTGGGCTTCCCGAATATCCCGGATAATGAGATTGAGGTCATCAAGAACCATGTGGCTGAAATATTCATCATCGCTGATATGGGCGGCTTGCAGCACTTTCAAATGGGGGTCGTCTTCGCCAGGGCGATACCGTTCAATGATTTCATGCCGGACGGTATCGACAAGGGCGTTGAGGTTCTGAATCTGCATGGTGGCAATCCCATCCACATAAATCTCAATATCTGCAAGAAACTTGATAAAATCTTTATGTGTGGCAAGCTCACAGAGCAGACGGTTGTTAATCCGACCGCTTTTCAGAAGTGCTACCATCTCATCACTCAAATGCAGCTCCCTTAATGGCGTGTTGATCTCCGCCCGGTTCTCTGTCCGGCAAAAGAGATAATCGAGGGACACCCCATAAAAATCTGCCAGCAGGATAAGGTTGCCATGATTGATTTCCTTATAGTCGTCTTTTTCATAACTGCCAAGAGCCGATTTTGAAATACCCGTTTGCTCTGCCAGTTCTTCCAGTTTTAATCCTTTGTTTAATCGTAAATCTTTTAGCCGTTCCTGTATTGTAGTAGCTCCGTTCATTGAAGCAGTTCCCCCTTTTTGACAACATATATAACCGTTGAATTGATTATACCATATCAATTCCGCAATCGTGGAAATTTTTGATTTTTGCCCTTAATTCCTACTTTGTGGACATACCGCACGAGGCACAAAAATGTTCTATGATACAGGTAGTTCATCGATGGATCAAATCCAATCGAATGACCAGCCTGTGTGGGATATGCTTCCCCGGCGATGTAGTGCCATGACTTTTGGCAGGGATGTGGAGGAACCCTGACTGAAACGAGCATACCAAAGGGAGCGATACGCCGCTGTGAGATTCAGGGGAGGAACGACACCGGGGAGAACTGGCGAACTGACACCGAAATGATACCGAAACACGACAATCTGATAGGGGGACAGTCTACCCTATCGCTGATACTTCGGGAGATTTTAAGCGGCTCTATGGCTGTAATTTTACCGAAAATCGCCCCGAAACCATACACTAAAACGGGAGGAAGCGCAATATGCCGAGAATGAGCAAAAAGAGGAAGCATGAGCTTTCTTTTTACCTCAATGACCGGGGGCGTGTCACTTACAACGAATTATGCCGGAAATGCCAGCATGGGTGCAGGCAGAGCTTCCGGGCGGTTGTGATTGACTGCCCCCGTTATTTATCCAAACGAGCAAAGAAAAAGGAGAAACACACCGAATGAATTTTGAATTTATGACGATAGACACACCATTGCCGCCCTGTATGCCTTTTCCCAGAGCGTTGACAGGATTTCCAGTCAGCAGCACCGCAAAGGTCATGTACTGCCGGATGCTGGACGCTATGCTATCCAAAGGGCAGGAGGACGAGAACGGAATCCTCTTTGTCTGCTTCCCTGTCACAGCCATTGCTCGTTGACAGGATTTCCAGTCAGCAGCACCGCAAAGGTCATGTACTGCCGGATGTTGGACGCTATGCTATCCAAAGGGCAGGAGGACGAAAACGGAATCCTGTTTGTCTGCTTCCCTGTTACAGCCATTGCCGCAGTCTTGTCCCGCAGCTCTATGACGGTCAAGCGTTCTCTGAATGAACTGGAAACCGCCGGACTTATCATGCGGGTGCGTCAGGGCGTTGGAGAACCAAACAGGATTTATGTGCTGATACCGGGAAAGGAGGACGCTGCCCTTGCCTGATACCTCAAAGCTGGAAAAACTCAATCGGGAGTTGGAAAAAAGCGAAAAGAAACTGCGGAAAGCCATCAATGATGAAAAGGCATTGCAGCACCAGTTGAAGCAGCTTACCCGAAAGGAACGGACGCACCGGCTCTGTACTCGTGGCGGTATGCTGGAAAGTTTTCTGCAAGAGCCGGAACGCCTGACAGATGATGATGTCATGCTGTTGTTGAAACTCATTTTTCACAGGCAGGACACGCAGGAACTATTGAAAAAACTGCTGGAACGGAAGAAGCCGGAAACCCCTTAGTTTACTAAGGGCGCAATTATACACCACCCAGAGGTTGGTGCATTGCGTTCTCCGAAGGCTCCTCACCGGAGGGCTGTGATTTTCCGCAGTCATGGTCTGCTCCAAATCAAACAGGGGACGCTACGCTTCCCCTGCGCTGGCTGCCGCCAGCTACCCTTTTGTGGACTTGCCATCTGGGGACACCTTGCGTTGCAAGTTGTTCCCAGCCGACAAGTTTTACAAAATCTCTCTATACTTTGACGGTCGAATAAAGTATAATGAAGTCAACGACTAATCGGAAGTTCAATGTGAGGAAAATTAGATGAAGAAAAAGTCTTATTGGTTAAGTATTAGTGTGTTCGTATTGATACTGATATGGACGGTTTATTATTATGCAATGCAGTACACAGGAGGATTTGCAGACTTAAAGGACTCTATTGTTTGTGGGATTGTAGGTTTGATATGTATCGTATTTATCGTGAAAAGAACTATTGACTTTTTGAAAAACAAAAAATCGTAAAATTCAAGTTTGCCACCCACACATCGGGTCAACTTGTCCCGAACTTTTACAGCTAAATATCCGCCGCCTTCACAGCGGCACACCGAGCAGGAAATCTGAAAAAGGTCTCCTGCTTTTTTTCTGCCAAAATGAGGTGGTAAAACGCCACCCCATCCACCAATTACCGAAAGGAGGGACACGAAATGCCCTGCCCACACAACGAAATCACGATTGTTCAGCGCAGCCAGCGACAGTCTGCGGTTGCCGCCGCTGCTTACCAAAGCGGCGAAAAGCTGTTCTGTGAATACGACCAGCAAGTGAAGCACTACCCGGAAAAGCGTGGTATTGTCCACAATGAAATTCTGCTCCCGGCAAACGCCCCACGGTCGTATGCAGACCGCAATACCTTATGGAACGCCGCCGAAGCGGTGGAAAAGCAATGGAACTCCCAGCTTGCAAGGCGGTGGGTGCTTACCATTCCAAGAGAGATACCACCCGACCAGTATGCTGTCCTTGTCCGGGAGTTTTGTGAGCAGCAGTTTGTTTCCAAAGGCATGATTGCTGATTTTGCAATCCATGACCCCCATCCGCCGGGACACAATCCCCACGCCCATGTTCTGCTGACTATGAGGGCAATGGACGAACATGGGAAATGGCTTCCCAAGAGCCGTAAGGTTTATGACCTTGACGAAAATGGGGAACGAATAAAACTTCCGTCCGGCAGATGGAAAAGTCACAAGGAGGATACGGTGGACTGGAACGACCAGAAGTATTGTGAAATCTGGCGGCATGAGTGGGAAGTCATCCAGAACCGCTATCTGGAAG
>NZ_QUGQ01000027.1:0-299 GCF_003479155.1 Blautia sp. AF19-1 | reverse complement strand
GTCATCCAGAACCGCTATCTGGAAGCCAATGACCGTCCGGAGCGTGTGGACTTGCGTTCCTATGCCAGACAGGGGCTTGATATTGTCCCCACTGTCCATGAGGGGGCTGCTGTCCGGCAGATGGAAAAGCGTGGTATCCAGACGAATATCGGAAACCTGAACCGGGAAATCAGAGCCGCCAACAGTCTGATGAAGTCCATCCGGCAGCTTATCCAAAACCTCAAAGGCTGGATTACCGAGCTGGGCGAAAAACGGAAAGAGCTGCTTGCACAAAAAGCGGCGGAGGAAGCGACACTTCT
>NZ_QUGQ01000026.1:0-44046 GCF_003479155.1 Blautia sp. AF19-1 | reverse complement strand
ATAGTTTTATAAATGCTTACGATTTCTGCTCTTTGCTAAAGTTAATGACATTGTGATTTCCGTGGGCTTTTTGCCCCCTAAATGCGTAGACAGGAGGGGCTTTTGCTGGCTTTTGGTTTCATATTTCCAGTGTACCCAGCAATAGAAATGTGTTCTTCTAACATCTAATAATTCATATTTTATGCCTTGTATTCTCTCCTGAAAGGAAATATAATTAAATCTATTAGAGATAAAAAGTGTAGTACAATGCTGACATAAGGCAGGTGAACATAGAACAACATGAAAATTTTGATTGTTGAGGATGATTTAGAGATCAGCAAATTGCTGGCTGATTTTTTACAGGGAAATGGATATGAGGTGCTTTGTCAGTATGATGGGCTTCATGTGTTAGACTGCATACAAGAACATCAGATTGATCTTATTCTGCTTGATATAATGCTGCCTTATCGGAGTGGTGATACTATACTTGCGGATATTCGTAAATTCTCAACGGTTCCTGTCATAGTAATTTCAGCAAAGGAAACAACACAGAACAAGATTGATTTGTTGCGGCTTGGTGCGGATGATTACATTACAAAACCTTTCGATATGGAAGAAGTTCTCGCCAGAATTGAAAGCAACTTACGCCGGATTCAATTTCAAAACAGCACGCCGTCATCTTTGAAGTGCAATGATTTGGTTTTAGATTTAGACGGCAACAGAGCTATGCTACAAGGGGCGGAGTTACCTTTAACTGCGAAAGAATTTGCTATACTGGAATTGCTTATGAAATACCCGGACAAGATCTTCTCAAAGGCGAATTTGTTTCAAAGTGTTTGGAATACAGAGTATATCAGCGAGGACAACACCTTGAATGTCCATATTAGCAACTTGCGAAACAAGATGAAAGCCATTTGCCCGGATAAAGAGTTTATAGATACTGTGTGGGGCATTGGATACCGTTTGCATAAAGCCGAGGGGTAAGCTCTTGGCTTTATGCTTTTTTTATGGTTTCCAAATAGAAATTAAGAAATTCTTTATGATTTCCCCTTACACTAAAATGTAAAGGAGGATGACAACATGAGTTCTGTTATTTTGGAAGCACATGACTTAACAAAAGAATACCGGCACACAGTTGCCTTAGATCATATTGATTTGAAAATTGAAAAAGGGAAAATTTATGGCTTCATAGGCCAAAATGGAGCAGGAAAGACCACCTTTTTGAGATTGGTTACAGGATTAGCGTTTCCGACAAGCGGTACCTTATCGTTGTGGGGGAAAACCGTCGAAAAGGAATTGCAGGAACAGAGAAAGCGGATCGGTTGCATGATCGAAACACCTGCGCTTTTTCCGACAATGACCGCTTATCAAAATATGGAGATACAGCGTATCCAACGTGGTATCCCTGACAAAGCAGTTATCCAAAAAACTTTAGACATGGTAGGTCTGAAAGATACCGGGAAAAAAGCTGTCCGTAATTTTTCGCTGGGGATGCGACAGCGATTGGGTATTGCAATCGCACTATTAAATACACCAGAATTTCTTATTTTGGATGAACCGATCAATGGGCTTGATCCTGCTGGAATTGTGGAAATTCGTAATTTGCTAAAGTCCTTGAATAAGGAATACGGAATGACGATATTGGTATCCAGCCATATCTTAGAGGAACTGTATCAGACAGCATCAGAGTTTATTTTAATAGACAAAGGCAAAATTATCGAAGAAATATCAGATCGAGAACTAAATGATCGTTGCAAACGGCATATCGCAATAAAGGCAACTGATCCACAAAAAGCTCTGATCGTTTTGGAAGAAACGCTACACACAGATAGTTTTAAGCTGATGCCAGATGGCATAATTCGCCTATATGATTATCTCGATGATATGGAAAAAGTGGCTGCTGCTTTGTCAGATGCACATATTCTCGTTACAGGTCTTTCTGTGGCCGGTGATACATTAGAAGATTACTTTTTAAGCAAAATAGGAGGGACAGGAAATGTCAAATCTCCTAAAAGCTGAATTTTATAAGCTGTTCCATAGCTGGTATTTTTGGGGGATAGGATTGTTTAATCTCCTTTTAAGTAGTGTGTTGTTACTGGATAGCGTTGGGGAAACATCCAACCTTTTCTTTGCTTCGATATACAATATGCCAATCCTATATTTCCTCACAATCATCTTTTCTGCCCTGTTTGTTGGAAATGATTTTGGCAGAAGAACATTACAATCATATATCAATGCCGGACATCGACGCGGAAAGATACTATTTGCGAAGCTGGTAGTTCATCAAATCGCCTGCATGGTTATCCTGTCTTTTCCACTGTTGTTACATAGCATAATTGGTACGTTTGTCACTAAAGGAGCATTGGCAAGCATCGGCATAGTTGTAATGGTGATTGCTTCGCAATTTGCAATGTGCCTATTACCTTTTTTCTTTGCCTTCATTTTCCGTGATATAGGAAAGAGTATGGCTGTGCCGATGGTACTCTTTTTCTTAATGGTCTTTTTGATGAATGGAGATCAAGTGCAGCTTATCTCACAAATATTGCCTATGGGCCAGCTTCGGCTTATGGCATTGCAACAATCCAACATATCCGGCGGGCAATTCATGTTTTCAGATTTTTTATGGGTACTGGCATTATGCTTAGGTACTTATCTGTGGTTCCGACGCTCGGATTTGAAATAACAAGGAGGTGTGGGAATGAACAACTTACTGAAAATGGAAAAATATCAATTATCACATAATATCTTTTATTGGTGCGGTTTAATAGGGATATTTTTGATTGGTTTTTTTACCGCAGATACTTATGTCCCGGAAGCTATGGGGCCTATGGGTGGGGCTGCTACATCCCTCGCAGATATTTTTAATGGAATGGTTTACGATTCAACCTTTCTCCTGATTATTATATCCAGTATTTTAGCTCTGATTTTAGGACAGGAATTTTCCAGTCGGACGATTGATCTTGAGGTCAATGCAGGACATTCGAGAAAAACCATTTTCTTTGCTAAAGTAATCTCATACTTAATTGCATTTAATATCATGGCTCTTGTTTATCCTGTGGCTGGTTGTATAAGAGAAAGTGTCCGCTTTGGTATTACCGAAGCAGGCAACCTTTGTTATCAGGTCAGTAAGGCGATTTTATATTCTCTGCTTTTGAACAGTGCGACTTTTCTTATTGCAATCTGGATTGTTTTTTGGTTAAGAAGCTCTGCAAGAGCAATAGCTGTTACCGCTTTAGTCACTTTTGTTCTTAGCCTTTATCTTGGGTATGGAATGATGTTTGATCTTCCTGTTGCATTTTTGGCAACCTATCAGATACGGGAAGCGGTTTTTTCTGTGACCTATTTTTTGCCATGGGCCATTTTAGTTGGCGTTGTTTGGATAGTTGCTTTGATAACCTTTTCATGGATTAGCTTTCGCAAATGTGAACTCAAATAACAAGGAGGGAGGTGTCTGGAATAAAGCTGTTGTTAATTTTAGTTATCGCAGTCTTGATAGTAGTGCTTTTCAAATATGTGCAAATCAAAAGACAAATCCGTAATCTATCGAAACAAATGACCGATCTTACAACTGGAAAATCGGAAAAGATGCTGGACATCTCTCTTGTTGATAAAGATATAGAACAACTGGCCGCAGTATTAAACCAGTATAATGAAAAGCAAAGACAGTCCATTGCAAGCACATTACGGCACGAAATGTATTTGAAAGAGTCCATTGCTAATATTTCACATGACTTGCGTACCCCTCTGACGGTAATACTTGGCCATTTACAATTATTAAAAAAGGAGAATTTATCAGCAGGTCAAACACAGCGTATAGAAACCATTTATAATAAAGCAGAAAGAATGAAAGCGCTGATACAAACCTTTTACGATGTTTCTGTAATAGACGCAAAAGAAGTAACTCCTGTGCGTGAAGATTTCAACTTAACAAATTTGCTGATAAATCTTATCACAGAGAACGCCCCAGCATTGGAAGCAAAAGGCATATCTCCTGTAATTGGTCTGCCAGATCATTCCGTTTATCTCCATTCGGACTATGGTATGGTAGAACGTATTTTTCAAAATCTTATTATAAATGCTATTCGATATTCCTCTGGCTCGATTAAAATTGACTTGAAGCAAGGCAAAGAAAAGAGTGCTATTTTTATCATTGAAAATCCCATTGATAGTAAGGTGGAAATAGACCCAAACCGACTATTTGAAAGATTTTATACCGGGGACAAATCAAGGCATAATAGCGGTACAGGAGTGGGGCTTGCTGTGGTAAAACTATTAACTGACAAGCTCGGCGGCAATGTGTTCGCTAAAATTGAAAATGATACACTAACCATTTCATTGGAAATCAAATAAACAGTATTGTTTCAACTGCCGGGCGACGGCAAAGAAAAAAAGCCGTCGTACAACAGCCCTTTTGACACGCCCATAAAACCAGCGGCGGCTTTGAGAAATCAAGGCCGCCGCTTCTCTTTGCCCAGCGCAGGATCGGCGGCCCACGGAGGGAGCCGCCATGCTGATATACTGTCCCGTGACTATGAATTGGAACAGACTAACCTTACAAACCTTGTCGAATATCTTCGGCAAGAAGTCAAGGAACAGGAAAAGCAGAAAGTCAATGTCAGACAGTTTATTGCAGCGGTCAGGAAGTACACTGATATGCAGCAGCTTGACGCCTCTGTTCTCCGGGAGTTTGTGGAGAAAATTTATATCTCCGAGGTTTATACGCCGGACGAGAATGAGCCGCGCATCAAGGTCAGAGAAATCGAGATCGTCTATAACTTCATTGGTGCATTTGATTTTGAGGACGCAAGGGAGCAATCCCAAGCAGCCCAAAAAGAAAAGAAAACCGGCGTAGCCTAAACTACGCCGATTCTCTCACATAAATGTTTTCTTACGTCACCGCCCCTAAGCAGGGCTTTGTCTATAGTCTGAAATCTCCCGGAGTTTTTCCGGGAGATTTTTTTCACAGGACGCCTTTTCTGATCAGAAAATAACGCTTTTAGATATTGAGCAGATCACTGAATACCTTCAGTGCTCCGTCTGTCTCATGAGCCAGAACGCGTTTTGCAAGGACTTTACCAAGCTGGACGCCCTCCTGGTCGAAGCTGTTTACGTTCCACAGGAATCCCTGGAACATGATCTTATTCTCGAAGTGTGCAAGCAGTGCTCCCAGCGTCTTCGGATTTACCTGATCTCCGATGATGATGCTGGACGGACGGCCGCCTTCGAAGTTTTTGTTTTTATTCTCATCTGCTTTACCGCAGGCAAATGCAACGATCTGAGCTGCTACGTTTGCGCAGAGTTTCTGCTGGCTGGTGCTGCCCTGGATGTCGACATCGGTCTCCATCTGGTTATTGCGGAATCCTACAAACTGCAGCGGAACGATATCAGTTCCCTGATGCAGCAGCTGATAGAAGGAATGCTGTCCGTTGGTACCTGGCTCGCCGAAGAGAACCGGACCGGTCGGGTAATTGACCGGCTCGCCGAAGCGGTTGACCGATTTACCGTTGGACTCCATATCTACCTGCTGTAAGTGAGCCGGGAAACGGTTCAGTGCCTGGGAGTACGGAAGAACTGCAGTGCTTGGATAGCCAAGAACGTTTCTCTCGTAAACACCGATCAGCGCATCGAGCATCTCCGGGTTCTGTAATACGTCTTTGTTTGCAGAAAGTTTATCTTCTGCTGCAGCGCCCTCGAGGAATGCTGCGAATACTTCCGGTCCGAAAGCCAGGGACAGAACAGCGCCGCCGACTGCGGATGTGGAAGAATAACGGCCTCCGATATAGTCATCCATGAAGAATGCTGCCAGATAGTCGTCGCTCTTTGCCAGCGGAGAAGTCTCACTGGTAACGGCGATCATATGCTTGGATGCATCCAGGCCTGCATTTTTCAGAGCGTCTTTTACGAAGGACTCATTGGTCAGAGTCTCCAGTGTGGTTCCGGATTTGGATACCAGAACGAAGATGGAATGTGCTACGTCGATCGAATTCAGAACAGCTGCTGCGTCATCCGGGTCAACGTTGCTGATGAATTTTGCTTCCATTTTGAAGCAGCCGTTTTTCTTTGCCCAGTTTTCCAGAGCCAGATACATCGCACGCGGGCCAAGGTCGCTTCCGCCGATACCGATCTGCACAACGGTGGTGAATTTTTCACCTGCTGCGTTGGTGATCTCACCTGCATGTACTTTGTTCGCAAACTCTGCGATGCGGTTCTGCTGCTCTACGTAGAAAGCACGTTTGTCTACGCCGTCTGCCGTAACGGTGTTTCCGAGCTGGCCGCGGGTCAGCTGATGAAGCACGAGACGGTTCTCTCCGGTGTTGATGACAGCACCGTTGTAAAGCTCCTCAAATTTTTCAGAAAGCTGTGCCTCTTCTGCCAGTTTTACGAGTGCGGCAAGGACATCCTCATTCACCTGTTTTGCTGCGTAGTTATACGCAAGTCCTTCTGCCATCGGAACGCTGTAAGATTTTACGCGCTCTGCTCCGTTTTCGCCGGACATCACCTCGGCAAGATTGACACGCTCCACTTTTTTCAGCTCCTCAAAAGAAGCCAGTTTATCAAGATTGTTCCAGGTAACCATTGTTAAGTTCCTCCTGTTTTTTTATTTTGTCTCTCTATTCCGTCCGCGGAAACATTTTTATTCCCGCTATTATACCAATGAAACAGACTGCTTGCTAAAAACAGTCTGTTTCGTGATACTTTTTTATTTCGTATAGTTATAAGAAAGAGCTCTTGCGATCTCCCACTGATATTCCGGCAGAGTCTTTGTCATGGACAGTGCCTCATCGATATCGTAATCTACATACTCACCGTTCTTGTATGCAACAACGCGGTCTGTTTTGCCTTCCAGAAGAAGGTCAACTGCGTAAGCACCCATGATGGACGCATATACACGGTCTTTACATGTCGGGCTTCCTCCACGCTGCATATGTCCAAGGATCGTTGCACGGGTCTCGATGCCGGTTGCAGCTTCGATTCTGCGCGCCATGCTGGTGGAATGGCCGATGCCCTCAGCATTTACGATGATATGATGTTTTTTGCCTTTTCTACGGTTCTCGATGATGTTGTTGATGATCTTCTGCTCATCGTAATCGTATTTCTCCGGAAGCAGGATATCCTCTGCGCCGTTTGCGATACCGCACCACAGAGCGATGTATCCGGCATTACGTCCCATAACCTCGATGATCGAGCATCTCTCATGGGAAGTGGAAGTATCTCTTACTTTATCAATGGCTTCCATTGCAGTGTTTACCGCGGTATCAAAACCGATGGTATATTCTGTGCAGGCGATATCCAGGTCGATGGTTCCCGGTACACCTACGGTGTTAATTCCAAGAGCTGCCAGTTTCTGCGCTCCTGCAAAAGATCCGTCTCCGCCGATAACTACCAGTCCGTCGATGCCGTGTTTTCTGCAGACATCTGCAGCACGTTTCTGGCCTTCCGGTGTACGCATCTCTGCGCAGCGGGCTGTATAAAGGATAGTACCTCCGCGCTCGATGGTGTCGGATACATCGCGGGCTGTCATGTCGATGATTTCTTCGTTCATCAGTCCGTCGTAGCCTTTCAGGATACCTTTCATCTGAACGCCCTTCTGCAGACCTCTTCTTACGGCTGCACGGATCGCTGCGTTCATACCTGGTGCATCACCACCGCTGGTAAGCACTCCGATTGTCTTTACCTTGTTAGTCGTTGCCATATGAATTCCTCCATCTCATCACACACATTAATAAACGAGTAGTTTTATTTATTAATCACACACAGTTTTATTTTAAAGCATTCAGGCCCTTTTTTCAATACTCTTTTCTACAACTTTCACGTTTCCGGTACCGAATTTTGCCTGAAGTGACGCCACCAGACGGGCATCTGCCTGCACATTGCGGCTCGGCGGCAGTTTTTTCATCGCTTTGATCGATTTGATGTAGAGAATCACGCTGTCCTTGCCGTCGGATTCATGCAGCATCTGGTACAGATCCGCCACTTCTCTCTCGTACGTTTCCTTGTCCGGGAACTGGATCCAGAGCTCTTTCGGGATGCCTGCAAACGGGAAAATTTTCTCGCAGATCAGCTTGCTCGGCTTATCATCCTCCGCGGAAACACGGCCCTGGATGAAGACACGCGCATCGGTCTGCATCATCGCTGCGTTTTTCTCGTAATCGCGCGGGAATACGACGATTTCCATACTGCCGACGAGGTCCTCGAGTGTGAGAAATGCCATTGTCTTGTTATTCTTTGTATATTTGATTTTTTTATCCGTGATAATGCCGCCGACAATCTCTTTCGCGCCGTCGGTGACGGATGGGAAACCCGTCTCCTCATCCGGCTGGAAGTCTGTCGTTACCGCGGAAATGTTCTTCCGCCAGCACTCCTCCTGCTCCTCGAGCGGATGACCGCTGACGTAGATGCCGAGCACCTCTTTTTCGAGCGCTAAAAGATCACTCTTTTCGTATTCTCCGACATCCGGGTACACCGTTTCATACGACCGTTTGGTCGTCTCGTCTACGAAGTCAAACAGACTCATCTGGCCGCTTAACGAATCTTTTTTCTCGCGCGCCACATCATCGAGCACATTGGCGTAGACGAACATGAGCTGCTTTCTCGTCACGCCGAAGCAGTCGAATGCGCCCGCCTTGATAAAGTTCTCGACGGTCCGCTTGTTGACTTCTTTTCCGCTCAGACGCTCCGCGAAATCCTTTAACGAGCGGAACGGTCCGTTTGCACTCCGCTCCTCCACGATCGCCTCCATGACCGGCTTTCCGATGCCTTTGACCGCCGCCATGCCATAGCGGATCGCCTGGCCGTCTACCGTGAATTTTCCTTCGCTTCGGTTGATGTCCGGCGGCAGAATGGAAATGCCCATCTGGCGGGAACTCAAGATATACTCTGCGACTTTTCCCGGGTTATCGATGCAGGAGGTCATCAGAGCCGCCATGAACTCAACCGGGTAATAGTATTTCAGCCATGCCGTCTGGTACGATACGAACGCGTACGCCGCCGCATGGGATTTGTTGAAGGCGTATTTCGCGAAGTCGATCATCTCATCATAGATCTTGTTCGCTGTCTTCTCGTCAATGCCGTTTTTGATACAGCCCGGCACGCCCTCCGCCTCGTTTCCATAGACGAAGTTCTGGCGCTCCTTTTCCATGACGGATGCCTTTTTCTTCGACATCGCACGGCGCACCAGATCAGCCCGTCCAAGCGAATAGCCCGCCAGTGCCTGTACGATCTGCATAACCTGTTCCTGGTAGACGATACAGCCGTACGTCGGCTCCAGAATCGGTTTTAAGAGCGGCGTATCGTACGTAACGGATTCCGGGTTGTTTTTTCCTTTGATGTACTGCGGAATAAAATCCATCGGGCCCGGCCGGTACAGGGAAATTCCGGCGATGATATCCTCGAGGCTCTGCGGTTTTAACTCCTTCATGAAGTTTTTCATTCCCGCACTCTCGAGCTGGAACACACCGACCGTTTTCGATGCGCCGATCATGCCGAGCACGTTCGGATCGTTGTAATCAATCTGAAGCAGATCCATCTTTTTCCCGCTGTACCGCTCCGCAAGTTTCGTTGCATTCTGGATCACGGTGAGGGTCCGAAGCCCTAAGAAGTCCATTTTCAGAAGTCCCAGCTCCTCGAGTGTCGTCATGGTAAACTGCGTGACAATCGTTCCGTCGCTTCCTCTGGAGAGCGGCACAAATTCGACCAGCGGCCGCGAACCGATGACAACGCCTGCAGCATGCATGGATGTATGACGCGGCAGACCCTCCAGTCTCCGTGACATATCAATCAGATGGGCAACTTCTTCATCTCCCTGATACAGCTCCCGCAGCTCGTGGTTCATCTGCAGTGCCTTGTCGATCGTGATATTCAGCTCATTCGGAATCATCTTCGCGATCGAATCGACCTGTGCATACGGCATATCCAGCACACGGCCGACATCTCGGATGACACCGCGCGCCGCCAGTGTACCGAATGTGACGATCTGTACAACGCGGTCCTTGCCGTATTTTCTCGTTACATAGTCGATGACCTCCGGGCGGCGTTCGAAACAGAAATCCACGTCGATATCAGGCATGGTAACTCGTTCCGGGTTCAGGAAACGCTCGAACAGGAGCTGGTACCGCATCGGGTCCAGCTGCGTGATGCCAAGGGTGTAGGAAACAATACTTCCGGCCGCCGATCCTCGTCCCGGTCCGACCATGATGTCGTGGTCGCGCGCAAATTTGATGAAATCCCACACGATCAGGAAGTAATCGACGTAACCCATCGTTTTGATCGTATCAAGCTCGTATTTCAGCCGCGCTTTCAGTTCATCCGTCGCCGGGTGATACCGTTCCTCGAGGCCGTCGTAGCAGAGCTTATTTAAGTATTCCCAGGAAGTGTATCCCTCCGGCACATCGAATTTCGGAAGTTTTGTGACACCAAATTCGATCTCCACATTACACCGGTCTGCAATTTTCTGTGTATTTTCGATTGCCTGCGGTGCATACGGGAAGAGCGATGCCATCTCCGCCTCGGATTTCACGAAATACTGGCCGCCCTCGTAGCGCATGCGGTCCTCATCCGTGATCTTCTTTCCGGTCTGCAGGCACAGAAGAATATCGTGGGAATCCGCATCTTCTGCGTACGTGTAGTGAATATCATTCGTCGCCACCAGCTCGATGCCGGTTTCTGCCGAAAGGCGCATCAGCTGCTGATTGACCATCCGCTGCTCCGAGATGCCGTGATCCTGCAGTTCCAGGAAGAAATTGCCTTTTCCGAAAATCTTCTCATACCGCAGTGCGGCCTCTTTTCCCATCTCGTACTGGTTCCGCACCATCGCACGCGCCACCTCACCTGCAAGGCAGGCGGAAAGCGCGATAATGCCCTCGTGATACTTTTCCAGAATCTCCATGTCGACACGCGGCTTATAGTAAAATCCATCGATAAAGCCCGCCGAAACAATCTTCATCAGATTGGAATAGCCCGTATTATTTTCCGCCAGCAGAACCAGATGGTAGTACCGGTCCTCTCCGCGGCTGGTTTCGCGGTCGAAACGGGAACCCGGCGCCACGTAAACCTCACAGCCGAGGATCGGCTTGATGCCCTGCGCGCGGGCTTCTTTATAAAAATCGATACAGCCGAACATGACGCCGTGATCGGTGATCGCGGCGCTGTTCATGCCAAGCTCCTTGACTCTGGCAACGTACTCTTTGATCTTGTTCGATCCGTCCAGAAGGCTGTATTCGGTATGTACATGTAAATGCGTAAAACTCATCGTTTTCTCCTCTATTTTCCAAAGGCATGTTCCGTTGTCTCCAAGATCGTCTGCACCAGGCTGTCCGGCTCGATCGGCTTGGTCAGATGGCTGTTCATGCCCGCTGCGCGGCATCCCTCTTTACTCTCTTCGGAGGACTGCGCCGTCATCGGGATGATCGGGACTTGTTTTGCTTCCGGAAGCCCCATGGTGCGGATCTGCCGCGCTGCCTCAAGACCGCCCATCACAGGCATCATCAGATCCATTAAAATCACATCAAATTTCTGCGGATTCGCCGCATACTTTTCGACCGCCTCGCGGCCGTTCCATGCCTCTTCCACCGTCGCACCGTGATCGGTCAGGTAAAACTCGGCGATTTCCATGTTGATCTCATTATCCTCGACAAGCAGAACGTGGAAACGGACAAGCTCTTTTCCTGCGATCCGTGTCTTTACTTCCTGAATCCGCTGTCCCTCGCAGTCAATGTAAAACGGAAGCCGGAATACATACGTCGTTCCGACGCCCTGCTGGCTCGTTACCTCGATCGTGCCCTGCATTTTTTCGATCAGTTCTTTGACGATCGACATGCCAAGGCCCGTTCCCTTGTACTGCGTTCTCGCACCGGACTTCTCCTGTGTGAACGGATGGAACAGCTCTTTTTCGATAAATTCGCTGCTCATTCCGATGCCGCTGTCCATGATGCGGAACTCGTAGACGACCCGGGTTCCGTCGCAGGAGACTTCGCCCGCATACGTATCGATCGTTCCGCCCGGCTTGTTGTACTTGATTGCATTGCTGAAGAGATTCAGCATAATCTGCCGCAGGCGCAGCGGACTGCCGATCAGTCTCGTGTGCGTCAGCTCACCGCGGTGCATACGGTGGGTAATGCCCATCTCCGTAATCTGCGCATTGACAAGGGATGCCACATCATCCATCAGATGCGTCAGATCAAAAGAAGCGCTCTCGATCGTCTCTTTTCCGGACTCCAGCTTATTCATATCGAGCACATCGTTGACGAGTGCCAGCAGATGGCTTGCGGAAAGATTGATTTTATCGAGGCAGTCGTCCACTTTTGCCTCATCCTGCCGGTTTTTGCGGATGATATCCAGCATGCCCATAATGCCATTGATCGGCGTGCGCACATCGTGGCTCATGCGGTTCATAAATTCTGTTTTTGCACGACTTGCACTGTCTGCAGCTCTAAAGGCATCCTGAAGCTGTATCTTCTCCCTCTCTTCCCGGCTGTGGAACTCTGACGTATCACGGAAAAGGATCATGCCGTGTACCACAACGCTCTCCCGCTTTGTCTTTCGGTCGTAGACGGTATCCTGTGACATAAGAACCGTCTTCTGCAACCATATTCTTCTGCCGGACTCATCTGTTTCCTGATACTCCACGACTACCTGCTTATCTCCGTTTTCAAAGCGCTGCAGCAGTTTCTTCGAGGAATCCACAATGCGGTATGATTCCAATGTCTCCTCCGCGACAAACGCACTGCATTCCCCGCAGTATTTCTCGTAGGAACACGGCAGATCTATATTGAGGTCAAATTTCTTCTGCCCGCTGTGGTAAAAAATCTGCTCCAGCGAATCATTCGTCAGATCAACGGCGAACACGGCCTCGGCCGTCTCGAGAAGTGCCTCGGCGTAGTGGCTGTTTTCAATGATCGACTGTTTCATCTGTTCATAGTATTGGTCGAGCTGTTCTTTTTCATTCCGAGCAGCTTCCCCATTGGAGCGGAACCGCTCAAAGCCCATCAGAAAATGGTGCAGTCCGCCGTCCTCGGCCGCGTCGTAGAACAGAATGGTGACTTTTCCCCGGCAGAGCGCTTCCCCTTCGCTGCCCTCCTGATACTCGTACAGAATTTCTACGCTCTCTTCTCCCTTCTGATAGCACTCCTTCAGATGGGTAAGATCCAGCATTCTACGCATTTCCTTTCTCTTTTCCTCATCCGTGATGCCCTGCACAATATGCTCGGCCGCACCGGTATAGCTGCCGTCCTCGGCAAGGAAAAAGCCCGAAACGGCACGCAGAATCCGGTACTGGTCCTGTCTTGCATTGCAGTAAATACAGTTGGAAAAATGGTATCCCTTTTTCTTTACGACGTCCAGCGCTTCCAGGCTGATCTTCCGCTCTGCGGCGGCTTCTTCCATCTTCGCGCGGTTTTTGTCGATATACATGTTCTGATCCGCATGGCGGAACAGTTCCCGGATATCACAGTCTTCAAATTCCGTGGACAGTGCATAGCCTCCGGCGTAGCTGATCGGCATCTCCGGGTGCTGGCGGGAATATTCTGCCGTCTGCGTGCGGATGTGATTCATGCACGCTTCCACTTCTTCGCGGTTCAGTCCGCGCAGAATGGCAAGAAACTCATCTCCGCCGTTTCTTCCGACGAAATACTCCTCCGGGACTGCTTTTCGAAGCTGAACGGCAAAGGAACGGATATATTCGTCTCCCTTGTCGTGACCCAGACTGTTGTTGATCGTGCGCAGATTGTTGAGGTCAAACACGCAGACCGCATACACGCCGGAAATTTCTTCTCCTCCGTCGCTTCCCTCCAGAATCTCTTCGCATTTATTTTTATTTGGCAGGCCCGTCGCCTCATCGAGATAGACTTTCTTCTGCAGAATACGGTTCACCGCCGCATAGCGGACGGCCTTGATCAGCTCCATGCCGATGACAAACACCAGACCGATGATATCTCCTACTACCACCTGCTCCAGCTTCTTCAGCGAAGACGCCATTCTCTGCGAATACGCTTCCGCAAGGCCCGTCGCCTCGTCACAGATTTTGAAAAAGGTCTCACTCTTTTCGATAATCGCGGTATTCTCATATCCTTTTTCACGCACCAGCAGAATCTCTGCCTTCAGCTCTTCAAAATACGATGCCAGCTCAGTCATCTTATCCTGAAAATCCCGGTCATCCAGGCGCACCAGATCCAGCTCGCTGCTTCCGTTCCGCAGACCGTCGATATAAGCGTTGATGTCTGCAATCATCGTATCCTGCGGTTCTCCCGCATTCTCCAGCTTGATAATCCGCTGCGTTTTTCCGCGCACCAGACCGGCATAGTTGACAACGCGGGCCGTTCCCTGTATTTTCTCGACCATCGACATAATGCAGAAAAACAGAATAATCAGAATGATCGTTAAAACCGTCATTGCGGTTTTGGAAATAAAAGATGTTTTTTTCTTACTTTTCTTTTTCTTCATCGCTCTCCATCAGATCCTGTGTCACTTTTTGTCATATAGATCATATTATAAGCGCAATCCTCTCTTCGCGCAACCGCAAACCGGGCGCAGAAAAAATTTCAAAATTTTATCTGCTGTCTGACACAAAAAAACGGACACCGGAGAGGATGTGCTTCCTGTCCAGTGCCCGATTTTTTCTTATTTTGCTTTTTCTGCCGTCCAGATTTTACCGTCGCGGATGACAACCTGTTTTTCTTTCATCAGATGGCCGACCGCGCGCTTAAATGCTGCTTTGCTGAGGCCGAATTCTCTCTGAATCACTTCCGGTGATGCTTTGTCATCAAATGGAAGGACACCTGCAAATTCCTCGATCACAGAAAGAACGCTCTCTGCATCGATTGCGATCTGCTCGTACGCTTTTCCGCGTGCGGACAGGGAGAGTTTTCCGTCCTCTTTGACTTCTGTAACGCGGCACTCAAGTTCCTGGCCGACATGATAGTCTGCCTGTGCTTCTCTCTTTGGAATCAGGCCGGAGTAGCGGTCATCAACAGCAACGAAAACGCCGAAGTTTCCGCTGATCTCGTAGATTCTTCCCTTTACGATATCGCTTACGACGTACGGAGAATTGGTTTTCAGGAAATGGTAAACCTTCATCGTTGCGCAGAGACGGTCGCTCTTGTCGATGTAGAGGGAAACCAGAACCTCATCACCTGGATGGAGGCGGCGGGTCTGCTGTTTAAACGGAAGAAACAGATCTTTTTCCAGACCCCAGTCCAGAAATGCTCCGATCTTTCCGGTAGCAGCTACGTTTAAGACAGCCAGCTCTCCAAGCACCAGCTTCGGCTCTCTGGTTGTCGCAATCAGACGGTCGCTGGAATCGCGGTACAGAAATACTTCCAGCTCATCTCCCTCTTTTGTTCCTTCCGGCACCTGTTTGATCGGCAGAAGAACGCGTTCCTTCTCGCCTGCTTCCCGGGTCTCCCCAAGATAAATACCGAATTCTACTTTCTTTACTACTACCAGCCTTTGCTTTCTTCCTATATTTAACATGAAATTTCCTTTCTCCCTTATCTTACTGCTCGTCGAGAGCCTTCATGCTCATCTCCTCGAGCAGGCTGCTCTTGATGTGGTACAGCTTGTCGGACAGATCCACATAAACCTCATGCGGATTGACCAGACGTTTTGACTCCTCCCAGAGAGTATCTTTTTCTCTGGTGCAGATGTCACGGATCTCCATCACAGACGGAGAAGTGTAGACGCATGCGCCCTTCTGGAAAACCGGAACAAGGAGCTCTCTTAATGTATAGGTTCCGCCCTTGATCTTCGTCTTTTTCCAGGTCTCAATCGGATCGAAGATAATCATATCTTTGCTCTCGTCGAAGGTCTCGCCCGCAAGACAGATCAGGTCTGCACGAATCTTTCCGGTTTCTTTATCATAGATGCGGTAAATGGTCTTGTTGCCCGGATTTGTTACCTTTTCCGAGTTCTCAGACAGCTTGATCTTCGGTGTAAACTCGGCATCCTCTTTCTCTTTTGCAGCCGCCAGCTTATAAACGCCGCCGAATGCCGGCCAGTCGCCGGAAGTAATCAGGTTTGTACCAACACCCCAGGAATTGATCTTCGCACCCTGGGTTTTCAGGCTGTCGATCAGGTACTCATCGAGGTCGCTGGATGCGGAAATGATGGCATCGCCGAAACCTTCTGCCTCGAGCATCTGATATGCTTTTTTCGACAGGTAAGCCAGGTCACCGCTGTCGATGCGGATGCCGTAGCCCTTCATCGGTAAGCCCTCTGCTCTCATCTCTTTGAAAACGCGGATCGCATTCGGAACACCGGATTCGAGAACATCGTAGGTGTCTACGAGAAGAATGCAGGCTTCCGGATACATTTTCGCATACGTTTTGAATGCGGTGTACTCATCCGGGAAGCTCATGATCCAGCTGTGTGCGTGGGTTCCCTTGACTGGAACGTCAAACATCTGTCCGGTCAGGACATTGGAGGTTCCGATGCAGCCGCCGATCATGGCAGCACGCGCGCCGTAGATACCGGCATCCGGTCCCTGTGCACGGCGGAGTCCAAACTCCATGATGCCGTCGCCCTTTGCCGCGTAAACAACGCGGGATGCTTTCGTCGCGATCAGGCTCTGATGGTTGATCATGTTCAGAATCGCGGTCTCTACAAGCTGTGCCTCCATGATCGGAGCGACAACTTTTAAGAGCGGTTCTCTTGGGAATACGACAGTTCCTTCCGGGATCGCATAGATATCTCCGGTGAAATGGAAGCCTCTTAAATACTCCAGGAAATCATCGTTGAAAATATGGAGGGAACGGAGATAGTCGATGTCATCCGGTGAAAAGTGAAGATCGCGGACATACTCGATTACCTGCTCAAGTCCTGCACATACGGCGTATGCGCCGCCGCATGGATTCTTTCTGTAAAATGCATCAAATACCACGATCTGATCGGACGGGTTCTCGTAGTAGCCCTGCATCATGGTAAGTTCATATAAATCGGTTAACAGTGTAAGGTTCTGCGCTCTCATGGCAAATTCCCCTTTCCTCATTGTGTTTATTACGTTCGTATCGTATCTTATTCTTTCCGATTGTACCACAATCATTGAAATTCCACAACTACGTATGGCTGTCCTTTTTCATCGTTCAGCGAGATAAAACAGCCGTTTTCCGTCTCGGCGCACAGCGGATGCAGGACATCGCCGAGGTGCGCCTGCTGTTTGTATTCGGCGCGCATCCGGCGCACGGTGAAGTTCTTCGGAAGGCATTCACCGGCAAGGGAAATGAACTGTGCGTTATTGACGTGGTGGTTCGTATCGAGGTTGTGCGGCCGCACCGGGAACGGTTCGCCGATGAAATCTGCTTCCGGCATTTTCACTTTGCGCTCGCCGAAATCCTCGTCGATCGGATCGTCAATGCCGTAGGCGTCTGTCGTCTCTTTCGGTGCGCGGACGGGATGACCCGTTTCCATATTGACGTAAGACCAGATGGAGTTGGCACAGGCGAGCATTTCGCCGTCTTCTGTTTCCATCGTGAAGTTACGCATGCCAAGAAATCCTTTGAAGCCGCTCGCCCATGTAGTGATTTTTACCGCTTCACCGAGGGATGGATTGCGGCGCACATGAATCTGCCACGCGGACAGCACCCAGGCACAGCCTCGTTTTTTGAGCTCCGCAACGCCCTCGCCGATCGCTTCCGACTGGAAGGTACTGCAGTCCTGAAAGTAATTGATCAGCCCCGGCAGGGTGAGATTTCCGTCCTCACCGATTTCGCTGTAGCGGATTCTGCTTGTAAAGGAATACTTCATCGTTTCGTTCCTCCTGCTGTATTTTTAATCTTTGACCGAAAATGTTTTGTCAAGCGGATATTCGCCAAAGTTTCGAGCAAACACAGACTTTGGCTCATTGCCTGCACAAATCGAAAAAGGCCTCAGGTACGAGACCTGAGACCTTTCAATGAGCTGGGCTACCTGGATTCGAACCAGGAACTGACGGAGTCAGAGTCCGTTGCCTTACCGTTTGGCGATAGCCCATTGCCTTGCGACAAAATGTATAATACACTATCGCAAGAGAAAAGTCAACACCTTTTTTGAAATTTTTTTATTTTTTTCAAAAAACTGACTTTTGGAACATTTTGGAAGGGATTTGACGGCTCAACCCGGCCGTTGTCACTCTCCCGCCACGTATTTTTTGTCGATGTTGACGACGCATTCATACTTCTCATCCATTTCCTTCATCAGCGCCCCGATCTGCCCGATCACGCGATCACAGTCTTTCTTCTTATAAGAATACGGGATTTCAAGATCAAAAATCAGCTTCTTTTTCTCCGACCCGTTGATCATACGGAAATCGTGGAAGGAAAGCTCCGGATCAAGAATGGAAATTACGTTTCTTACCTTCTCCTTTGTCGCAAGAACCGTCGCATCGTGGATCTCCACCGGATCCATGTGGATGACCAGCAGAATCCCCAATTTTTCACCGACCTCATGTTCAATGCGGTCGATAATATCATGCGATACCTCGATATCGACATCTCGCGGCACCTCCGCATGGATCGATGCCATACTTCTGCCAGGCCCGTAGTTGTGGACAATCAGATCATGGGTTCCTACAATTCCTTCATAGGAAGCAACCTCTTTCATGATCCGTGCATACAGATCCGGATCCGCGCCCTGCCCGATCAGCGGTTCCAATGTATCTTTTGCAATGGAAATACCGGACCACATAACGAGTACCGCCACAACAAGTCCTGCGATTGCATCGATATTAACCGAAAGGAAATGGCAGATCAATGTAGAAGCGATCGTTGCGCTCGTCGTGATCACGTCGCCCATGGAATCCGCCGACGTTGCCAGCATCACCTTCGACTGAATGCGGTTTCCCAGTTTTCGGTTGAAAAGCGCCATCCACAGCTTTACACCAACCGAGAGCACCAGAATCAAAAACGGAACCATCTGAAATGTGATCTCTTCCGGATTGCGGATTTTCTCCAGGGAGCTCTTTAAAAACGTAAAGCCGACTTCAATAACCAGAAACGAAACGATCAGCGCTGCAATATACTCGATCCGCCCATGCCCGAACGGATGCTCTTTGTCGGCCGGTTTGTTTGCCATCTTCACACCGACGAAGCTGATCACAGACGATGCCGCGTCCGAGAGGTTGTTGAACGCATCCGCCATAATCGCCAGAGAGTTCATTCCGGCACCGATCAGCAGCTTTGCCGTAAACAGCAGAATGTTGCAGCAGATTCCCACGATGCTTGACAAAATGCCGTAGCTCGTGCGCACATCCGCGTTGTCGGTTTTCTCATAATCTTTTACAAAACGTCTTACCAGAAAATCTGTCATGGTTCCCCCTTCTTTTAAAAAAAGGCCTCCTGCATTGCCGCGGAGCCCTTACGTTTTCTCTGTCTTTTTCTATAGTAGGCAGTGTCGGAAAAAAAGTCAAGCCTAACATATTTTCGGGATTTCTACTAATAATTACAGGGGACTCTTCCGGCAGCATTTGACAATTGAATGAGAGTTTTTCTTTTCCCTCTGCCTTTCGAGTCCCCTATAATTTGATTTTTATTTTACTTTATAAATTTTCGCCATATCCTGTACATACAGCGGATAGAACTGGTAGCCCGCAAAATCGCTCCGAAGTGCAACCTCGCATGCCATATCCTCGATATACAGGTTTGCCGCATCGTCACAGAGCAGTGTTTCCATTTTTTTGTAAAGCTCAACCTGCTCCTCTTCATCCGTGCTGGTCTTAACCTGCTGATACAGTTTATCATACTCTTCGTTGCTGTAGTTGATAAAGTTCTTGGATGATGTTGAGGTAAACCGTTCCAGCAACGCGCGTCCGCTCAGATATGCCGCGTCAACGCCGACAACCGTGGACTGGAACTTCCGGTCTGCATATACATCCGACAGCCAGCTGTCCCACTCGACCTGCTGAATTTTGGCAGTAACACCGATCGCTTTAAGCTGCTCTACAAGAACCTGGGCTGTATCGATATGCTGCTGATAATTGTTCGGCACTGTAATCGTAAGCTCAAATCCATCTGGGTATCCGGCTTCTTTTAACAGTTCTTTTGCCTTCTCAATATCCTGATTATATCGCTCTGACAGTTCCGGCACATAATATTTTCCAAATGCCGGGAACATGCTGCTTCCGATGATCGTTCCTTTTCCGTCCGCAATCATATCCAGCACTTCCTGACGGTTTGCCGCATAGCAGAGCGCCTGGCGCACCTTCACATTGTTGAGCGGTTCCACGGCATTGTTTAGATACAGCGCCTGTACCAGGTTCATACCGCCGTCATAAATCGTAAAATCGGAATCTTCGGCAAGCTGCGCTGTCTGTGTGGAACTAAGACGTGCATACATGTCCAGTGTTCCGGATTTTAGGTTTGTTACGACTGCATTGCTGTCCTTGACAATTCGAAATGTTACCTTGTCCAGATACGCCTGATTTTCCGTATCCCAGTAATCGCTGAATTTTTCAAGGACAATGTTTTCCTGCGGGGACCGTGATACATAGTGGAACGGGCCTGTTCCGACCGGATCTGCTTCCAGATCTTCCACATGCTCAGGTACAATCGCCACCGTCAGATAGGCAAGAAACTCGGTGTCTGGCTCTTTTAAATAGATGTCGATCGTGCTCTCGTCCGGAATTTCAACCTTGTCTACATTGGAAAATGCCTCTACCAGAGGCGTTCCGTCTCCGTTGATACCCGCACAGCGTTCGATTGAATATTTTACATCCTCTGCAGTGACGGTCGTTCCATCGTGGAACTTGACACCATTCCGGAGCTTGAAGGTATAAACCTTTCCATCCTCCGAGATCGAATGGCTCTCTGCCACCGCATCGTTCAGATTTCCTTCTTCATCGGGCTTTACAAGGCCCTCATAAATATTGAATAGGATTTCTTTCGTTCCTGCCGCAACAGATTTGTGTGGGTCAAGACTATCCTCAATGTCCTGAGGAATTCCTACCGTGATGGAACCTCCCATAACAGGTTCCCCTGTCGGGGTTGATTCCATTGATACCTGAGAACTTGTGGTATCGGAAGAATCTGCTTTCCCATCCTTGCCATCCTGGCATCCGCCAAGTACAACAGTAAGAGCTGCAACTAAAAGCAGCGCAAGTACGCTTCTTCTTTTCTTCATGATTTCTCCTTTTGATACGAGTTCTCTCATTTTGTAATTGTCACGCCTATTGTATCCGACCTGTTCCCAAATAGCAAGTACATTATTGTATACAATTTATTTTCCGAATCTGAAAATCACGTATATCCGCCCGCATATTCCGGATTCTTTCCCTCGGGATGTACCGGAAAAGATAAAAATTTTGCCGCCCGGGAATTTTAACATTCCCGGGCGGCAAACGCTTTTGCTTTTTTTCTTTTATCCTTCAATGGAGATTGTCTTTTTCTGCTCCACAGCCGGTTTTGCTTCCTTCTTCGGTACGAAGAGTTTCAGCAGACCGTGTTTAAATTCAGCCTTGATGTCCTCTTCGGTAATATCCTCACCTACATAGAAGCTTCTGCTGCATGCACCTGCGTAACGCTCTTTGCGGATGTAACGGCCGCTCTCTTTTTCTTTCTCGTCTTTGTCGAGACCTTTCTCGGCACTGATGGTCAGATAACCATTTTCCAGTGTGGCCTGAACTTCATCTTTTGTGAATCCCGGAAGGTCAACCACTACCTCGTAGCCATTGTCCAGCTCGCGGATATCTGTTTTCATCACATGGCTGGCTTTGCGGCCATACAGTTTCTTTTCTGTATTCTTCATCTCTTTGTCATAATCATAGAACGGAAAATCGTTGAAAAAGTCATCAAATAAATTTTCTCCAAAAATACTAGGCATTAACATAAGTCATCGCTCCTTCTTATTCTTCTCATGGAACCTGATCCATGCTTTTTCTCCGGTTTTTCTTTTCACCGGATCTTTTTGTTTACCTGTTTCTTTGGAACGGAAAGGCTTCCGGATACCGGAGGTTTTCTTCTTTTCCTCTCTTTGTATCCCTCTTCCTTTGTTCTAGCTGTAATATAACACTTATTATTAGCACTGTCAAGAGGTGAGTGCTAATTATTTTGTGAAGATTTTGTGAAGCCTTGATTTTACGGGCTTCACAGGGATTTTTCACTTACTTTCGCACTCGATTTTCTTGATTTGACCACATTTTGACCACAAATTCTTGGAAAAATATATTCGTCTGATTTTCTTACCACATTTTACGACAACGACTTCTGGTTTATACCACAGCAGGTACGGTTTCTGGCAGATTCATTTTAGACATCTCGTTCTCCACATGAGACTTCTCTGCAATATGATTGTAGACATTCATTGTGATCTGTGCATCTGAATGTTCTTCGCTCCGCTACGGTCGGTGCTAAACGGATGTCCCCCGGACATCCAGCACCCCATCACATACTGCATAACTTTGGGATTGACATTATTCTCACCCAGTCTGGTACATCCCGTATGACGAAGGGTATGCGATGAAATAGGAGGCATCAGCTCCGGCTCTCGCTTCTCTCCTTCTGCCAGTTTGCTTTCTTTCTTATTATAGGCATTAACAATGTTTTTCAGAAAGCTGTTCACTCCCGCTGGCATAATCGGACGTCCATACTTTGTATTGAAGATGAATCCACTGCGTCCACCAATCTCTACATTACTCTGCAAACCAAGCATCAGGTTCAGCTCTCTCTGTTTACGGAACGCATCATATACCATCTGTGTCATAGGAATGTCTCTGATTCCTGCATCCGTTTTGGTTTCTGAATCATGGAAACAATATCCTTCTTCACCTTCATAATATACAAGCTGTCCACCTACATGGATCTCCCGACAAACGGTTTTCAGTGCTTTTTTCATGTTTTTCCTATTAAATTTTCCTCAGACACCTACATAAGTGAAACTTAGATTATGCCCAATACACAGTATTATTACTTATAACAACTAAATTACTTCTTGTCGTGCAATCTATTATTTATTCCAATACATCAGGTGTCCACCTTGTTCCAATATCGTTAGTTGGAAGTCGTTTTGTCTTGTATACAAAAGCCACACTATACCGTGCTCTCGTCACTGCAACATAAAACTTAGAAAGACTTTCATCCTTCATGTCTTTGGACTTTCCTGACAACCAATCCAGCATTGGTTTCGTCGGGTATATCAAGACTCTATTAAAAGTAAGTCCCTTGGACAATCCAAAATTCATCGTTTTTGGGATGGGATTTACCTTGGTTCTTTTATCATACCGCAACTGAACAGGATTATATATATCTACATATTTATCAATATCATTCTCGTGAACCCAAAATATTCCATCATGTCCCGTTTTTTCATTCATGGCAGAATCGCATGGCTTCATATCAGGATACATCTGATTTGCAAGATCACATATAATCTGATTATTTCTATGAGATGTCGATAATGTTGTGGTATCAATATTCATTCCGGCAATATTATCCTGCACAAAAATCACTATTTTCCCACCTGCATATTTTTTATATTTTGCTTCATAATGAGTTCGATACGTCGTCTGACGAGGATCTCCTACTAAAGTCATGTTGCAACCAACCTCATGCAACTTTTTTATAACTTCTAAATCATATCCAACAAAATCTTGTATTTCATCTACAAAAACATAAGAAAAAATTTTTCGTATTCTGCGAAATACACATCCATTCGATAATTCGTCCAAAACACAGGGCAATTTTGAAATCATATTTGAATATACATTACCGGAAGCCGTGACATATTTTTTCTCATTTGTATCCTTTAGTCTCAACAAATTTTTATCTGCCTTATTCACTAATAACACACCGGATACCCTATTATTTATAAGATAGCTTTGGTAAGGTCGTATACCATGCTTGATTAGCAGCAAAAACCACGGCATAATAGTTACATTAGATGGAATACAACCATTTATTTCGTAAAATTTGTCTCTAATGCTTTGTTCATTAGCATCGGTATAAGTTGTTATCAAAACATTTTCAGAAATCTCCAATGCCTTCTTTACAAGAAATGTTGTTTTTCCTGCCCCTGCCGCCGCAATAATTAGACTACTCATTTTTTATCGCCCTCATTATATACTCAGGATATTTAATTTTCGTAGCCGATTCAAAAATTGCTATGGCACAATCCGTCTTATGAGCGTGCATATATTTGTGCATCTCATCATCCGTATCGTAGTTAGTTCCAAAAATATTGTTCATTGCTTCTCGTCCATTTTCTTTTAATATTTTCGGCTCTAAGGTATTATAATTAAAATCCTTATCTGACAGTTTCAAATCACCTGTATCCACTACCTCATCAACACATATATGAATACATTGTATTTCTTCATATTCTTTGTACTTTTTCTTAACAGCTTCAATATTTCCATCATTATCCGTAACAACAGCTGTTTCTTTGTTTAGTGTCTGTGCAATTTCAAGATACCGCTTAAATGTCACCCCACCTACGGTCATTACATCTATTCCATCTTGGATAGGAAGCCGCCCCTCATGAGTATCCATATATGCCCGCTGAACAACCAGCTCATCTGAATCGCCCTCTACTAAGATTGATTTTTTACAAAGAATCAATCGCAGTGTATCATAACCTGCCACTTTTTTGAAAAATTCAAAAGTTTCCTTTTTGAGCGATTGCATCGAGCAACAATTATCGCCTGAAAGCAAAATTAAATTTTCCAGTCCGAGTTTATTAGCGACAAAGCTACTATGCGTTGATGCTATAATTTGTCTACCAGATGCAGCCTTTTCAATAACTCCCATTAGTTCGCTTAATCGGGAAAAAGACAAATGACTTTCAGGTTCTTCAATCAAAATAATACTTGCTTTTTCTGCCTGTTTATGACTTAAAGCTAATTGTGTTTTTATGATACATTGTGCACCTTTTCCAGCATGAGCAAACGGGATTCCATCCACCTGCGTAACCAAACTTGACTCCCAAGAATTTTGAACTCCCTGATCGGCACTCAATGATAATTTTCCATTCATAACAGTAGACGCTGCACTAATTTTCTCATTGATTGACTGAATTGCTTCATTTTGTGCAAACTCATCTATCATATTTCTATGGGCTTGTGTTATTGCTGTTATGTCCTCTGGTTCAAGGAAATCCTTTACTACTCTGGAAATATATACATCAGACCCATTTTGGTATCTGTAATTTGACGAATCAATCATTACAGACTTTATTGGTATGAATCTGGGCATTTTTTCATCTCGGCTAAAAGAAAACCATTTAGCTTCATAAAATTCAATAGGCAAACTTATAATTTTTTCTGTTTTCAGCAAACTTTCATATTCTGAATTAAATTTATCAGAAAAACTAATTGTGAATCTGATTCCCTCTATACCATCACTTTTTTCGGAATTACCATTTCCTTCATATTCAGGCAATGTTCCACTTTTGAAATATAACTCAATCATTATTTCTGGAGGTGCAATCGGCTGTCCATTTTCCACTGATGCCAGGTATTCCTCAACTGCTTCTCTATTAAATAAATATGTTGATAGCTGATTTCTAATATTTCGACCAGCATACATACCCGTTAAAGCCACATGAATGGCTTCAAGAATAGTAGATTTTCCAGATTCATTATCACCAACCAGAAGATTGATATTTTCATTAAATTTTACTTCAAACGGATTTTTAAACTTCTTAAAATTTTGAATGATTACCTTCTCAATAGCCATTCGTAGCCTCCTATCTTCGATTTTACTCTACCCCTAACGCCTTAAACACTGCATCTTCCGCACTCTGATACGGAATCAGCTGAAATGCACTCATCAGATCAGCTGGAACACTTGCAAAATCAACAAACGATGTACTTGGAATCAGCACCTTCTTTGCGCCGCTATCCAGACACACCTGAAGTGTATTGGCAAGTTCATCCACCTTTATCATTGTGCCACTAATTGTTATATCTCCCAACACTGCCAAGTTGCTGACAACAGGCTTTCCAAGAGCAATCGAACAAAGTGCTATCAATGTTGGAAGTGCCAATTTGTCTGTCATACCGATACCCTGCAAATCCTGATAATTGATGATGTAATCCTTGGTCGAGGTGCTGATAGAGCCACTGATCCGATTGCCGTTGGCTTTCAGATAATTAAATGCCGTGTTCACCGCTTCCTTGCATTTAGAATCACTGCCTAAGCCAGTCCGTTCAATTTTGCCATTGCCTGGAAGCATCTGACTTTCCAAACGGAATACACCAATCATGCCACTTTTTCCTCTGGATACGGTATAAACCTGTCCCGGATTACACATTCCATCCGGTATCAGCTTACCACCACCCTGTTCTGGTACGGAAACATAATGTTCTGACATATCTTCTAGATCTATATAAGAGAAGTTCACATCATAAAACTCCATACCACCCAGCTTCTTCAATTGCTCCTTGACACGGCGACGCATTTCCAATGCAATCTGAATAATTTCTTCCAGTTCTTCTTTGGTAAACTCACCATTTGGGTACATCAACTTCAGATAACCGTCTATCATACGACGAACCGCAATTGTATCACGCTGATTCAGATTTCTCCCCAGACGGAAGTAGTGATCAAGTGCATCTCCATACTGCTCCTTGCGAAGCTCTCGGATGAACTCTGCCAAATAGTCACTGATAAAACCATAATCATTAGTAAAATGCTCCGGTCTGAACTTCGGTATCTCCCATCCTGGAAGATAACAGTGCATACGATCAAGAAATGCTGTATCTGTTCCCATTTCCTGCGGGAAAGGTGCAAACAGACTGGATGTTTTCAACAGCACGTCCACACTCTGATTGATATTTCCCACAAATACCATGGACGCAGTAGCAGCTTTTTCTTCTTTGCCACGGGCAAAAGAGCCGGATGCCATGTAATCCTTCATAATCTGAATGCCATCTTTATCTTTAAACTTGATACCTGCCACTTCATCAAAGGCTACACAGTCCCATAAGCCGACCAGTCCGACCGTTTTGCGTCCCATATTGTAAAACAGGTTTGCAACCGTCGTCTGTCCACCGGAAATCAAAATACTGTTTGGTGAAATCTCTTTGTAAAGATGAGATTTACCGGTGCTTCTCGGTCCAAGCTCACAAAGATTAAAGTTATTCTCAACTAATGGAATCATACGGGTCAAGAGCAACCATTTCTCACGGTATGTAAATTCATCCGGTTCCATTCCGATAGAACGAAGAAGGATATCCAACCATTCATCTTTCGTAAAAGCTTTTCGTCCCTGCTTCAGTTCATCAATATCAATGTGCGGCATCTGGATCGGTGTCAGCTTACGGATACTGATTGGTGAAATATCTTTCTGCTTTTTCTGTTTGGAACGAAGTGGATTTCCATCAATATCCTCAATGCCAAAATTATTGTCGCCTTCAACCTCATAATCCAGCTGAACAATACACCAGATACCGCCGCAGAGCAGGCGATCAAATTTTTCTGGATATTCATCGGCAATCGGTACATTACCAATGCCCAAATTAGAAAACTCTGCAAAAAAGCAATCCTTTTTCATATCCAGTCGAACAGTCACCATATCAATGATTGTGTAACTGCCTTTTTTACGCAGCTGAGACAGAATTTTCTGTGATTCATCCGGGCGTACAAAGTTGTCAGCAAGAATACGCTTCACATTCTGTACGCCTTTCTCTATAACCGTCTCATCATCTGAACTGCAATACTGTCCCAACAAGAACTCAAGAACATACACTGGGACATTCGCCCCTTCTTTAATTTTCTTTGTCAGGTCTTTCCGAACAATCTTACCGTCAAAGTTCTGACGGAGCTTGTTCTTTATTTCTTCACGGGTACTTTCACCCTCTGCAAATTGCTCCATCTTTCTCTCCTCCTGCGGCATTAACTAAAAAAATCAAACTCGTCCACCGCAAAGGCGATGTCAATCTGGAATGGCTCCCGCTGTGGCAGCTGTAATCCCTGTTCATCTGCAATTACCAGATAATAAGTAGCGGTATTGCTGTATTTTAAAGATTTTAGATTAAACTGACAACGGAAAGTTCTTTCTGCACCGTTATCGCTGGTCTTATCTGCAATAATCTTCTGAATATCACTAATCTGTTTGCCGTCCTCATCTGTAAAATAAACTTGATAGGTTGCTGCTTCACGATTTGTACTGACCGCATCTTTTTGATAGAAGTTCAACGAAAAAATCATATTGCTGATCTTACGGTTTGCGGACAGTAAATTAACCGTTACCGGCTTAGTATCATATTTCTGCTTATTTCGCTTATATTCCATAGAATCGTTGCGGAGATAATGATACTCAATCACTGGAACAACCATTTCCTGCAAACTGATACCACCATGCACAAAATTCATACCGCCGCCATTCATTTTGATACGAATACTTTCTCTCGGTGCAAATCCATCAAATTCCGTATTTCCGCCCAGGAATTTTACAGGCATCAAGTAATCTGGTTGCACACCTTTCTGCATAATTGCATATCTTCTGCCATATTCTACACATCGCTTGATACTTTCTTTTTTTGTAATGTCAGAGTTTGTTACATCCACATCAAAAAATCCTCTTTTATCTACTTTGTCCTCTTCCTTCAAAGGACTGTATGTATAAAGAAATCCATGATCTGCCGTAATTAAAATATTCGTTCCACCAAATTCATTTACAATGATACGCACAAGATTCTTCAATTCTGAAATTGCCTTGTCACACGCAGCAAAAACAGCAGTATCCGAAGTGTGGCTGGCTTCATCTATGGTATCGTGGTAAATATAGACCACATCCATACCTTTTACCAAAGCACTTCTTTCCGCTCGTTTCATAGCAATGATGTCATTATACTTTAAGGCCACGCTTGCCGACTCTTCTGTTTTCAGAACCTTGTCCCTATAAGTACTTGCCGTAGACTGTCCATCTGCCAAAACCGTCAAAATATCGTTCCGAACCTCTACTGTCAATTCTTTGTGCGGCAACAAAGCTGCCATACCAAACTTTGTAGTAGAAGGAAAGATGCTCTGCATACTGCTGATAGAAACCTTACTTTGCGTTTCTCGCTGAAGCTGATCTGCCATCGTAACCGCCACTTCATAACGCATGGCATCTGAGATAATTACAAATACTTTCGTATCCGAGGTTTGGATACGAGAACGGTAAAAATCCTCCTGTTGCGGTACTTCCAGAACTTTACCGTAAGTTGCCAGTTCATCCGCACATACATCCGACCAGTTGTTGCCCAACTCACCTAAGAACCAGTGCGTATAAAGTCCTTCCACCTTATCGACAACATGCTTGAACAAATCATCCAGCAGAATATTGGAAGTCTCCAAACTCTTTTGAAAACTAAGATGGAACAAACGGTAATAAGTGTCCATCTGATAGTAGCTCTCAGTATATTCTTTCCAGATACTTTTCGCTTCTGCGGTATGGAATCCGGCAGAATGTTCCTTAAAGAAACTTTGCATATTCGCCACTTGTAAGATACCGTCATAAAAATTCTCAAATGGCTCATACCATACACAAGTTCTACGTTTTTCAACGGTATTCGTAATGGTATCCACATCAATAATATGGTCACTGATCTCTGTCATTAGCTTTGTCAGAATTACTTCGTTAATACACGGAAAGCACTCTGTTCCTACCAAATCTTCTACTGTCAGCTTTTCAAAACGCTGATACAGACGAGCTTCATCCTCAACATAACGTGCCACATCATATAATTGCGGAATGTTGTCACTATGAAGCCATTCAGAAATAAAATCATAGCAATATGCCTGATGGGGTATGGAAATAAAACTGTCCAGTCCGGCAAAATATTCCTGCCGCATGGTACGGGTCGCTGCAGTTAAAAGTAGATAAATTGCCAACTGCCCAAGATCTGGTTCTTCCACCACAAATCCACATCCCTGACGAACCATCGCCCAAAAAGCTGCGTCTGCATGATATTTTACAAAATCCTGATAAACCGTATTATTATTCAAATCCAGTCCCGCCTGGAACACACTACGGAGAATCATATTAGGCTGTGCATCTTTCAATCCACAGATTGACGCCATGACAGCCATGTGTAACTGTGCCGGTGTTTCCGGAACTTTATTCTGTGTGCTGACTTTCAAACGACGGTCTTTCGCATTGAAATAAGCACGATAATTTTTAACCTGTTTCCTCATTGCCGGATTTGATATAAGTCCCATCTCATCCATCCAAATAGAAATCAGATCCGCCCGAAACTCTTCGCTGTAAAGCTCCACATCCAGAAGCCAGTTATCATCTGGGCGGTTATAGACACACGGACTGTAAACCAGATAATTTGTGGTCAAATCATCTACTGAAAGCAGTTTTTTTACAGAAAACGCATTATTTCCTGTCAGCGCAATCACCTTTGCATTTTCCAAAACCACTTCATCCAGTTTATCCTCAAATTCCTTATCTTCATCATACCAGAAAATGATACGACGCTGATAAAACTCAGGCAGAGGTGCAGCAAACCTGCGATTTAAATCTTGTATTATTTTGTCTGTATCCATGCTGCATTATTTCCCTTCCGTATTTTTTACATAAATAGTGCTTCGTGCCGCACCCTCTTTTCTCAAATAACCATCCTTAACCATATTCAGCAAGACAGCTCTGGCTCTACGATGTTTTACATCTAAAATCTCTACTGTTTCAGCAGTAGTAATAGAGCCATTTTCCAATACATATTTATAGATTTGTTGTTCCTGTTCACTATCCGGCATTTTCTCTGTCGTATCTGGCACTTCATTGTCACTATCCGGCATTTTTCCCATAGTATCTGGCACTGTTTCTGTTTTATCCGGCACTTCATTGCCACTATCTGGCATTTTATCAATAGTATCCGGCACTTTAATGGCGTTATTGAGGTCATTGAGGTCAACAGTGCCGTCAACCTGACCTCGATAAATATTGATACGCAAATCCACTTCGCCACCAATAAACTCCGGCTCCCGAAGTCCGGCAGCTTTCACTTTATCAATAATTCTCGGAATACCGCTTCCCCAATGCTCAATCAGATTCATGTAAGCAAACGCATGGGCAAGGGCTTCATTTCTGATTTTGGAATAGCCTTCTTTCATACGTTCCATAGTTTGTCCCATTGGCAGCTTTCCTGGAGAAGTGATTTCCAATCGGTTGTCATATACCGCTACCTGTATCGTACCATGATCCAGATAACTACGATGTACCATAGCATTGATAATCAACTCACGAATGGCATCCGGTGGAATCTCATAAACATCCTGGCGATAAATTCCCACAATAGTAGCACCCAGATGAATATTTCTCAAGACAAACTGAAATGCTTCGTCTATCTGTTCCCAAAGCGGTCCGGTATATTCTCTACGATCAACAAATACCGCTTTCGTTGTACCTTTGAACACACCACATTGCGTTGCAACATGAAGGCCTCCGTTGCCTGTCAAAATTGCAAATGCGTTGGATGGATAATCTTTTCCATCACGCTCGATTAAAATTCCCCAGGAACGCAACTGCTGTCTGCCTACATCTTTAATCGATGCTTTCTGTTCCTCTGTCCGAGCATTTCTGACAGCCTGCTCTTTCATAGCTTTGCAAAGGGTATCAATATCTTCATCTGTAACATTTAACCCAGTACATAAAGCCTGATCATAGTAGCGGTTACTGCCCTCAAACAACAATTCTTTTATCATATACTCGTCGGCAAGGCGGGTAGTTCCAGCAACACGGACATATACACCGCCATCTCTGCCAAGAGCTTTGATATAATAGGGGCGCTGTCTACCCTCAGAAACCTCTACCACAATGACAGTCTTACCATCAACCGTCTGCAAAGTAATATCCGGGATGATTGCTGGTTCACAGCTGTCTGATACAGCATTTGCAATGGCATCCATTTTCTTGAACACATCTTCCTTGTCAAAGCCGACGACCTCTCTGGTTTTATCGGCAATTCCGAAAATGATTTTTCCGCCGGTTCCATTTGCAAAGGCAACCACAGACTTCATATATTTGATGCTTTTCTCCGGCAGGTTCTCTTTGAACTCCACATTCTTCGATTCTCCTGCAAGAATTTCTTCTATGGTCATTGTAACACCTCGCTCTCAATTTGCTACACAGTGCATAGCCTTTTTATTATTTCATCTGATATTCCAGTCTTAATTCCTCTGCAAGATACAAATCGCTCATGCAGTGCATATCAGAAACACCGTCACGCATTAACTGATAGACTTCAGAATGATAAAATAATCCCAATGCCGTATCCAGTGAAAGTCCCTGCTGTTTAGCAAAACACTCAATGACACGAGCATATTTTTTCTGAAGCAAAATCAGGTTTGCTGTCATAGTCGGATTTTTGATTTTTTCTTCAGTCATCATATGCAAGCCTTTCCTTACTTTATTTTAGCCAAAACATCCTGGAAAATTGCATAATTCTTCTTCACACCATCATCCAGATCAATAGAAATCATCTGATCGGCAAGGTGATGAACCTTTTCCTCATAGGTTCTGATTTCAGTATCCTGTGCCTGTAAGGTGGTCAGCTTTTTGTTCAACTTCACACGCTCGCCAGTGGATGCATTGGCAATCCGCTGCTCCAGATCAGCAATAGCAGTGCGATAACGAGCCTGCTGTTCATGCACATAATCGGTACGAATACGGGCAATTGTGTCTGGCTGATAACGGTGCATATAGATCAAAGCCTTAAAGCCGTTTTTCTTACCACTGTCAAACAGCCAGTAAATCGGGCGTTTCTGATAAATCTTGCAATGGTCAGAATAGAAATCACTCAGGAAATAATTCCGAATCACATCCTTCGGCTGACCTTTGCCACCCAGAGCGTCGGCAATAAACTTCAGGTTTTCATCCAGCGTATCTGCACCGTAAACGGTTTTCACAAACGCTACAAACAAACCGACAATATCATCCTCAAAATATTCGTCATCACAAATCGGGATAATGTTATCCTTATCCGCAGGGAAAGACGCATATTTACTGGCATCCCATTCGCCACCAGCATAAGCAAGTCCATCCACATCCAGAGAGTAACGACCGAACATACAACCTACTGCATAGGAAATAAAGCTTTTTATTTCCCTTTCAACATTTGCTTTTCTTACGGAAATAGAACTATCTTCGAATGCAGTTTCATCACCTTCGAATGAGTAGATTTCTTCAAAAATAATACTTATTTTTTTCTCTAAATTTTTTAAACACGTGAATCTTAAATTTGACGTTTTCTCAAATTCTTCATATGCTTTTTTCATTGTTGCATTCATCATATTTCCAAACACTAACGGATGCTTAGCAAAATCCCAGGAAATTTCATATAAGTTCCAATCTTCTTTTGAAATTTCGATACATTTTTTTACTAACTCGGATACTTCATCTACTCTATTCTTATCGACAATTATAGGAAAAGATGCTATATGTCCAACCTCATAATTCATAGTTGGAGAAATCATTTTCACAATTCTTAATGCTACAGAAGAATTGCAAAAACCTGCCAAATAATATAGCAAACTATCGTTGGCGAAAAAACTAGTTCCCGCTACATCAAAGATGAAACCATCTTCTTTGAACCTAAAGGAAATACTTCCCGCAGATATTTTCGACCAACTTACACAATGTCTAAAATAATATTCTGTATTCTGAGGTCTTGATCTAAGCTTTCCCTTATCATTTTTAAAATGTTTAATATCAAAACCATCATTTTCCCAATTTACTATATAATCATTATTCCCATACCATTTTCTGTAATCTCCCCCTTTATTATAGGGGAACCATTTAAATCCGCTTTTTTTCGCATCATCAATGGAATGTGCTAAAAAATAAATTTTTTGATATGATACCTCATGCCATAATCGTATAAATTTATTATTCTCTCCAGTTTGTAATCCAACTTTTGGAGTAGCTAAATCACGGAGTGTACTACCTTTAAATGCATGAAATAACTCTTCATTCGCCTCATAAATCCATGGTGTTCCTGGAATATCATTAAATCGCAAGGTATTTACGCAAAATTGCATTCGTCTTCCTCTGTTTAATGAAAACATTTCCGCAACTATTCCTTTTTCAATATTATATAGGTTATAATCACAACAAATATTATTATTTTTTTTAGCATATAAAAATAGTTTCCGAATATCGTTCGGATCAATAAATTGAAATGTCTTTTCATGCAATCTATAAAAAAGTGAACTATCTTTTTTTCTGTCTGAAGTGTTTTGAATTACAAAAGTTGCCGACCCAAAATCAATTCCAAATATTCCTCTTCCCATATGAATAAGTGAGTGTAAATGTTGTTCGCTATTTATTCTTCTTCTTAGTTTTTCAAATGATGACAGTGTAATCAAAGAAGGTTGTGTAATAAGAGCATAGTATCCGTTTTTAACACAATACGCTCTGCACCTATCAACAAAAACTGCAAACATGTCAGATTTTGTGTCTGAAAATCTATCTTTTATATAATCCACTAACTTATCATCCATTCCTGACACGCCCATATACGGTGGATTCGTCACTACAACATCATACTTCTGTGCCAATGCTTCCGCCACCTGCACCAACGGCAATAATTCTCTTAATGCCGTATCACGGGACATATTTATATCTTCCGTAATCTCAGCAAAACGGTCATACAAAGCTGACCAATCCTGCGGTGTAATCGTCAGAATAGAACCATATTCCTTTGCATCATGCAGTTCACTGATAATGGTATCCATAGCGGCTGTGAGCTTCGCATCGCCATTACAGAAATAGTCCACTGCGAATTTATCTACATGATTGCTCTCCACGATGGCATACACATGGGGCTGAATGCCACGGCTAAAGAAACGGCGGTCATACTGGCGGGCTTTCATCATTACCGCAAAATAAGCCAGCTGTGCCGCACGGTCATCAATATCCAGACCGTAAAGATTATTCTCCACAATACTTGCTACTGCTTCACGGGTAGTATAGCCGTAGGATTCATAAATCTTCATCAACACATCAAACATATACGCAAGGATATGACCGGAACCGGAGCATGGGTCAATGACTTTCAGCTGATCCGGTGTCAGCGCGGCGTATTCCTTGCGAATCTCGGCAAGCTGTGCCTGCACTTCCGGCTCCTGCTCAGCTTCTTCCAGATAGTAATGCCATTTGGTATCTTCCGGGTCACGGTTTCCGGCAGCATAGGCAGACTGTTCTTCCTCGGTAGGAAGAAGCTGCTCTTTCACATCCGGATGTCCCTCCAGCCATAAACGACCAAGACTGTTCTCTACCATGTAGCGAACAATCCAGTCTGGTGTGAAAAGCTGAGTTGCTGCAGGGATGTTTTCTTTTGTGATTTTCACATTCTTTTTCAGTGCTGCAAAAACATCGTCCTTTTTCTCGCTGTTATAATACTGATACAACCAACCGATAATCTGGACAGCATCCTTCCAATCATCCTCCGGTATCAGCTCAATCATCTGCTGAATGACACTGCCTTCACGGAGCAGATTGTCCGGCAGAAGAAGCTCAGTGTAATCTGCAATCTTCTGGAACATTCCCGGCAGAATCTTATTCAGAGCGTTGCACTGCACGATCAGCAGATATTTATACAGTTCTTCGGTTTTTTCGGCATCTTTCAGCTCATAGACTTTTTCCATATCCAATCCATCCAAATCCAGATGAATTGCTTCGGTTATAATCTGCGGCTTAAAGTTGTTTTCCTCGTCCGTGAATACACGCACATGGGAAGGAAGATAGCCGTTGACTTCCATAAATCGCAGAGCAGAGAAGCGATTGAACCAAGTGTAAGCAACCTCCTCCATGACCTGCTTATAGCCTTTATCGTTAATCTCGGCAATCAAAGCCTGACGTTGTTTCTTTTCATCAGCAGTGAGGACTTTGCCGCCAACGCTGTCCGCATTGGCGGCCTCGATATTATCCTCTGTGATACCGTATTCCACGCCTTTTAGGGAAACACGGGCGATCAGCTCTGTTCTTGCCCAGACAGCAAATTTTTTAATCGCATTCTTATCCATACTCGTCTCTCCTCGTTAGTTCAGCTTGATCTCATCGCAATTTTTCAAGAGTTGCTTCAGCTGAGAACGAATCTTCTCTACATAATCATCAATGTCCGCATCCGTCTGTAAAGTCTTTGCCTGGAATACAACCTGACGGTTATAGGCACGAACCACTTTTTTCTTTACAGGAGCAGTTTCTTTTCCTTGCTGTGTCGGCTGTACCTGTGGCTTTGGTGCTGGCGGAGCCAAAACTGATTCAATATTACCGACTGTATCATCCTTGTACTGACACATCGGCAAGAACATAGCATCCAGAAGGGCAAGGCTCTTTAATTCTGCAATTTTTTCCTTGCACTGGCTGAAATATCGGTCTGATTTTTCAATCAGATGGGATGCCTTGGAATCGCCGTTTGCAGCAGTATGGGTCGCTTCCATACACTGACGAACCGTTTCCAGAACCTCGGCACGTTTTTCTTCCAGCATCTTATCATGAGCAGTACGAACTGTATCCATCAACGGATTCAGTTCACGAATCCGGTTATAGTTGAACTTGCTTCCAGTCTGAACCATCGTAATCAGACGAATGGTATTCAGTGCCTTATGTGCTTCCTCATTTTCTGCAATTCGGTCAAAATCGTCGTGCAGAGATTTTTCAAACTGCACTGCCTGGTCGAATACTGTTACCTGGGTTTTGAAGAAGTTTTCAATGCCGTTGCTCATGGCTTCTTTATTGTTGAAAAGAGCATCCTCTTTTTTCAGCACACGCTCAATCAGGGCAATATTATCTTTCTTCTGAAAAAGTACATCATCCATCAGATGAATGGCTTCCTGCACTAAAGAACGATCCGGGTATTTATGTCCATCATAACGAGCATCCAGAGAAGCATAGTAGTCACGCTGTTCACCGAATTTTTCAGTCACAAAGCGAATCAGACCATCTTCATCGTCCGGCACATCCATAACATCGAAATAGTCACGGAGCATTGATTTTACATCACGCATCATCGTAGCAGAAATGGTTTTACGCTTGCTGATGGAAGTCTTGCCGATCTCACTCTTTTTGCGGAGCATATCCGGTAGTTTCGGGTCATCCGGCTGAATGGTATTGCCTGCGTACTTGATGGTTACTTTCTGGGAATAAATCAGCTGTGCCGCAACCGCAGCAATGTCGATTTCTTTCCAGCCATACGGAATCGCACTGTATTTGCTCTGCACATCTGCCATGGAAGTCGGCAGTTTTTTTGCATCCTGCATTTCCAGATATTCTTCCATAGCAGAAGCAGCATCCCGGTTCGGCTCCATGCCCGGAAGTGCTGTTACTGCACCTGTCAGAATCGCAATAATATCTGCATCACTGCCTGCATTATCTGTAATCAGGTCGAGCTTGCTATATACATGAGCAACCAGATATTCAAGAGACTGGTCAATCTTGCTCTTGGCATTTCCGGCTTTGATTTCCAAATGCTCACCATCTACATAGAACTGCGCCCCTTCAATGGCATTTTGCAATTCGCTCATGGCACTCAGCTCATATTTTCCGGCTTCGTCTTGCTGGTCACTGATGATTTTCTGCACAGTTTTTGGAAGCTGGCTTACATTTCTCTGCTTTACATACTTGCGAATCTTCATAGCAGATTCCAGAGATTCATAGTAAGGCGTATCCGCCAGAACTACGATTGCTTCGTTGCCTTTGGATTCTGCCATCAGACGATAATCCGTTTTTTCAATAGCATCGGTAGCAACGGTCAGGAAACGCAGACGCATACCGCCTGTTGCCACACCAACAGTAATACCATCTACCATCTGGTCGAAGGCAAAGTCATATTTTCCATAACGGAACTTCTTAGTTGTGAAAATATCACCGTAAATCATCTGAGCAATACGCTCCACGATAGAAGCGGTATCCACATTGGTATCCCGGATTTCTCGCTGAATGTCCTGTTCCTCATCGGTCAGGAAATTATAAGTATCGCCAGTTCTGCCAATATAGTTCTGGCTCATCAGACGGTCAAGGCATCCACGGACAGCTTCACGCATGATAATCTTATCTACACGAATATCGTCTGCCATAAGGATAACGATATTGTCCAAATTAGAAGGAATATCATCAATATATCGAATCAAGTACAGAAGTTTCAGCACATCCACATCCTGCTGTTCGATGCCATCGCCATTGTCGGCTGCTTTCTGACAACGCTCAATTACTCGGCGAATAGAACCGTCCAGGAAAGTATGTACGGTATCATAAAAACGGAAGAATGGAACAAGTGCGTATTCATCCTTCTCCTGAATTTTCTGTGCAGCTTCCTGGAAACCGGACAGCATGGAACGCTCACCACCAGACAGGTGCTTACCGGAATTTCCATGTTTCCGGATTTCAGCAAATACCTTCTGCATGATGATAAACTGATACGGCACGAACGGGAAGTTCTCGGTAAATTCCCTTGGGCCGGAATAACCTTTAATATCCAGAATGGAACCGCTAAAGCTGAACAGGTTACGAAGAACAGAATCATTCTGCTCATAAACATCTTCCAGATTTTTAGCTGCTTCTGGTTTCTTTTTCAGAATACGTTTCTGGATGACTTCATCCACAGAGGAAGATGATAAACTCAGTCTTGTCTTAAAACGAGCCTGAATACGGGAGAACTCATCGGCACGAACTTTGATGATTTCATCAATCGCTTCCTGTCCGGTGCAGATCACCCAAATCTTTCCTTCACACTCACTTCCGATTTTTTCTGTCAAAGACTGGAGGTTCAAAAGCATATCGGTGTCTGTGCCGACATACTGACCAACTTCGTCGATCATAAACAGCAGACGGAAGTTCGCTGGTTTAGTATCCACATAGGCTTTCATATCTTCCACAAGCTGAGCAATAGATATTTCTGTTGCAGTTTTATCATTGAACCATGCCTTGGCATCGTCCTCACTCATATCCAGAACTTCCATTAAAGTCGGAATAATAAACTTTCCATTGAATGCAAAGGCACGGCGCATTTCCATCCAGGACTTGCCTTTCTTTTCTTCAAAAACTCTGCGGAACTCCTCCGTTTTTCCCTGCTGGTCGATATAACGCTCCATCATGGCAACTTTCAGATTTTCTCCGTAAAATCCCAGATGGTTATAGAACATCTTCGCAAAAACACGAAGTACAGCTGTCTTATCTTTATTGCTGAATCCCTCAATATCAATATTAAACAGAATTGTCTCCGTTGTTCCCTTTGTAGCACGGTCAATCAGCATAAAGGTTGCCGGATCGTCCTCAAACTTTTTACGAAAACGTTCTACACTCCGAATACCTTTTACCTCTTTATTTTCCAGAAGGTAGGAAAGCATTTTCAGAAAGTGAGATTTACCACTTCCAAAGAAACCAGAAATCCAAACCCCCATATCAGCCGTAGGCTGGTCAAAGGCATCTCCATAATAGTTGAAGAAAGTGATGAAGTGTTTCTTCAATTCTCTGGTAATGACATATTCATTTAACTCCTGCTCGATTACATCATCAGCAGCCTGATCTACTTTAATTACACCATTGATTTTGCGGTTGATGTCATCCGCAAACATATCTCGAATCATCATGGCTTTATCCCCCTTAATCTATGACATTGAATGCCCGGTAATAATCATTTGGTGTCAGACGATTAAACAGTTTTACATGACGACCATCAAACTCACCCGGATACATAACCAAAATCGGAACATCCGAAAAATACGGTTGCAAGGCTTCCAATAACGTATGGATTCTCATAAACGGGAACACCTCGCCCACACCTGTCAGCATCAGCACATCACCCGGTTCGTGTGGCTCATACTGAATTTTATCAATGAACTCTCCATTGCCGATTGCGGAGTTAAGCTGCTCCAGAAGATAAGCACTTCCGTCAGCTTCTTCCATATCGGGAATTGCATCTGTGATGTCCATATCATCGCAGATAGAGAGAAATGTTTTATATAAATTACAAACGATCAAATGGCAATCTAAGGACTGATCAGTTTCCAGCTGATTCACAAAATGACGGACAACCATTTCATTCTCCGGTTCATAACAGAAGATTCTGATATTCACCTCATTGCTGAGTCCTTTGCTTTCCAGGAACTCCGGTTCCTGAATCAATGCCCGAACTTTATCCAAGCGTTCTTTTATGTCACTCATTGGCTACCTCCTAAGAAAAGCAATTAAACGCTGGCAGTATCGCCGTGTCGCCATTGCTTCTGATGGCATTCTCCAAAACAGGATGCAGCCATACTGGATTCAAATGATTTGCCCCCCGGTTGTCGAGATATTCTGTTTCAACAAGCACTCTGGCAATAATCTGTTTTAACTTTGTTATTGTAGTATCGCTCCAGGAAGCCACGGTATCATTCTGCTCCTGCAAACGCATAAAAAATGTATTCAAATCTATCTTACCAAAAGACGTGTCCCTTAATCTGTACTTCTCGCCAATGACGGTCAGCATAAATTCCCAAACCAGTCGGCTCTGCTTCATCAAAGCATAAAGACAAATCTGTTTTGCTACATCCGTTGGCTGTGACGCAATCGCAGCAACCAGCGAATCATCTTCTAGCGCATGGAGTCGTTTGATACAGGCTTTCGCCATGCGTGTAATAGATTTTTCCGTTGGATACTGGAAAAGATTCTGCTCTACAATTTCTTTAACAATCGCATCATTTGAATTTCCTTCTGCCATTAGCTTTGCGGTAGAACGCATCTCGTAGAAAAGGAACGGCTCTCTGGTCAAAGACGCAATATAAGGATAAGAATGATCCATGTTCCCGTACCTCCTTACTGCTCCTCTTTTTTATCAGGAACAAATTCCATGATATCTCCTACATCACAATTCAAAGCAGAACATATCTTTGACAGAATCTCTGTACTTACATTTTCATCTTTTGATAATCGAGACATCGTTGTTGTACTAACTCCTGTCATTGCACGCAAATCTTTCTTCATCATTTCTTTATCAATTAACAATTTCCACAATTTCTTGTAACTAACTGCCATTTTTTCACCTCAATCTTATTTGCTTGAAATATCTGTTCACATGGTATTTATCATCATATCATAAAAATGCGTTTCAAACAATCTAATCTATCAAAAATCGTAATTCAATTCTGAAATATCGCATTTAAAATCACAAGAAACACATCTTAATAAGACAAGCTGAAAGTACAAGTGCCACTATATATCCGATTCCACAGAAAAATTTTATCTCGTTTATTTTCTCTGATTGCAATCTTATCCTTTTTTCAATTTTTGCACTTCGTTCTCAGCTGTCTTTCTATTTTGTTCCGCCTGATACTTTAAACTTAACATCAGCGATAATAGACCTTTCGCTTTCAATGTCAGATTCTTATTCTTGAAATGATGATTACTCATTACCGTAAAATTCTTAGTTCTCTCTACACGAAAAATCTGTGCCATGCTCCCATCCTCCTTTCCAGTTCAAAAGGAAAAGACGCAAGCCATATCTTATGACTCACGTCTTACTTCGCTCACAATATTCTATTTTTATCAGTTACCTGCCAGATTAGTTACTGCCAATCCTTATACATAAATCAATTCTTTCAGGATAATCTCTTCTGCAATCGCTCTGTGCTGATTGGCAGCTCTTACCCATGCCATCTGATCTTTCTCCTTATCCGGCAGTGGTTCTTTTTCTTCCAACTGTTTCAGAATCACTTCTTCCCGTTCCCTGGCTGCCTTGTCCACTTCCAGAAGATGCTCTCCTATCGTATCCTGCAGAAGCATCACCTGATAGGTTGAATTTCGATGGTTTTTCAGATAATCTCTGCGAAGAAAACCATACTTGCCAAGTTGCTCCATCTGTTCACCGGATTTATAGGTGAGATTCGGGATTACTTCAAACTGTCTTACTCCACTTCCTCCAGTTCTGTTCCTTCTGGAAGAATATATCCGCAGTTATCACATACTCCATCCTCTGCAAGTATCCCGTCTTTCACAAAGGCTTCAATGCCTCCCGGTTCATGACAGCGTGGACAATCTAATTCCTGTATCTTTTTCTGATTTCTTACATCCTGGCAATTGGCAAATTCAATTTTACCCATAGTGATTCCTCCATTTTCATTCCATATCAATTTGTCTTCGCAAAAAAGTTCCTACCATACGGGAAAAATTGCTGATATTACGAATATAGGCAAAGTCTTTTCCATAGATTCTCTTTTCCACGGAGAGTTCTTCTTCATTTCCTACAAAAATACCAATTACGAAAATTCCCTGATTTCTGGCCCGACGTACCTCATATGCAGTATCTTTCACAGCTTTTTCTCCGTCATAGATCTTGGGCTGGCGGGTTCCTGGTCGTTGTATGCTCATATCACAGGGTTTTCCATCACTTAATACGATTAAAATCTTATTTTTTTCCGGTCGCTCCATGAGAGAGGAACCGACTGTTTTCAGTGCAAGCCCATCTCTGTTATTGGCATATGCACGAAATTGAAAGATTCTTTCATTTGTTTCCCTTGGATCTTCATAATCCCGAAATCTCTGAAGAGGCAAAAGCATATCTTCTCCAGCAGAAAAATGTAATTTTTTCATCAAATACATGCCAAGTTTCTTCTGATCAAAATATCGTGCAAAGGCACCCTGCTTCACTGCCTCATACAGAACCGTTTGTTTTGAATAAACATATTTTTCTGTATCCGGTTCAAATTCCGTATCATAATCACCACTGACTGTCCAAAAAAGATTTCTGATACGATTGCTGATCTCCAGATGATGTTCTTCCAGTTGTTCCGCCGGCCATCTGACATCCTCCATACAAGTTTACCCCCATATGTCTTTTCCGGTCCAGGAAGATGGGATTCTGGTAGAAACCACATCTTCTACGATCTCTTTTTCAAATACATCAAAACTTTTATTTATGATTCCCATCTGGATTGCATCAATTGGAGAAAGTCCGCTTCTTGTTGCTTTTACAGCAGAAACCAATCCTCTCAGGTCAAGAGATTTTGTTGAGATTTCTCCATGGTAAGCTTTGATCTGCAAATCCAGAAACAGTCCTGCAAAAGCTTTCAGTGCACTTTTTTCCCCATCTGGAAAATGTTGCCTTAATACAAAAAGAACACTATCCTCATCCATTTCAGGCATATCGATTACCATAAACCTTGAAACCAATGCTTCATTTAGCTCTCTGGTACCTGCGTAACCATAATTCATCGTGCCGATAAATCGTGTTGCCGGATGAAGTAAAATCCTGTTATATCCTGGAATATCGATTCTGCGCCGATGATCCAGTGTGGCATGCAGTACAGAAACCGCATCATTTTTTGCCATATTGATTTCGTCCAGGATTCCAAATCCTCCAAATTCCGCGCATTGGTAGATGGGGCCTTTCCGAAGGCGAACCTCATTATTTATAAAGGTATCCGTTCCAATCAGATCGGCACTGTCTGTATTTACATGAAAAGAAATATCGTATTCCGGTCTTCCGAATATCCATGCCAATGTCTCACATAGTACATTTTTCCTGTAGCTTTTGCACCGGAAAGTAACAGATTATCTCCCTGAAGAAGCGCTGCTGTTGACATTTCCAGAATCTTTTTCCCATAAAATAGGATATCCGGTTTTTCTACTCGTTCCTTTACCTGATCCTCTACCTCATAACGCATGTGAAAATCTCTCAGTTCTCCAATCAGTTCCTGCGCTACCTTCTGGTCTTCTAAATATTTTTCTATTTCTGTCCAATGACTTCTCATGAAGATTTTCCTTTCTTTGCAATTGGTTATATCAAATCAGATAATATTTCTGTTTACTCAATCGTGAACCTCACATGACTAAAGTCACGTGCTTCCGGCCGCTTTAAGCGGCAGACCAAATATCGGCGGATACGCCTGTTACTTAGATTTTGCACAGATATGTGCTTCTTCCATGCCGGATACGGCGGGTTTCCACATAACAGGTAATCCACTGCATATCTGCCTGTGTTTATGCTGCTTTACGCAGTTCCATTTCTGAAATCAGTTCTCTCAGATCTGCATAAACACATGAGGTTCTACGCTTTACTGCAGGAACTTTTGCCTCCAGCAAAGACCTTTCCGTTTCCGGCAAGGGTTTTAAAATTTCACGGATAAAATATCTCGCTCCGATATTATACGATGCTGACAAATCACAGTTGTATCTTTTTCCAGTCTGAAACGTACACAGACGATGATC
>NZ_QUGQ01000025.1:0-49105 GCF_003479155.1 Blautia sp. AF19-1 | reverse complement strand
ACAGAGGGTGTCTTTCTTTTGTGCAATATTTTGGATTTGCTCATTTATAGTTTTTATACAATATTTTACATATACTCTTAAAAAACTTATAAAAGCGTTGATTCCAAAATGAACCAACGCTTTTATAAGTTTTTTGTAACTATTCAGAACCCCTGATAGAGTCCATGTGATTTTTTGTGAAAAACAGAGAAAATAAAAAATCTGTTTTCACTTCATTTGCTTCCTGTCGGTGGATAACTAACCGATGGTGAAGCAGCTATTTCCATCTTTGTGGATTACTGATTTTAATTCATCATTTTTGTATTTCAAAATCCTATTTTTATCGGATTTTGATTAAATTTAGCAACACTTGCACCTTAAAAAAATAGCTTTATCCACAGTCATTTTGCCCAATGAGCATTTCCACACAATTCGCTTTTTTTCTGATTTTACGCTAAAATAGAACTATCATATTTTAGTGAAAGAAGGTGGTCTCTTTGACAGTAGAGGAAATGAATACGCAGCTGCAAATGCAAGTCAATGCATTAAATGCATCTTTGAATTCCCTGCAACAATCATTTGATGCGCAGACTGCGCTTATCACCCAGCTCAATCAGACCATTCAGGAACTGAGAGAACAGCTTAACAAGAATTCTAAAAACAGTTCCAAGCCGCCTTCAAGTGATGGCTTTAAAAAACCTGCGCCAAAAAGTCTGCGTAAACCTTCTGGTAAAAAGGTTGGCGGACAGGAAGGTCATCAGGGAACATACCTGTCTGTCATTTCAGACCCTGATGAGATTGTGAAACATATGCCATCTGCCTGCGAAGGATGTCCTCATTACAAAATGTGTAAAGGAACTGCCTGTGTTGCAGAAAAACGACATGTCATTGATGCGGTCGTCACTGTTAATGTCGTGGAACATCAGCTTCTCGAGATTCCAATCTGTATGCTTCATGGAGATACCAGAAAAGGGAGCTTTCCTAATGATGTTAAAGCAACCGTGCAGTATGGTGAGAACTTGCAGGCACTATCTGTTGCTTTAAATACAGTCGGAGCAGTCAGTGTGAAAAGAACACATGAGATTCTCTCTGGCGTATTTAACATCCCACTTGCCACCGGAATCATAAGTAACATGGTAAAACGTTGTGCTGACGCAGTATCCGAGACAGTAAACCGGATAAAGCAAAAAGTTGCCGATTCAAGTCTTGGTCATTTCGATGAGACCGGAACCCGTGTTGATAAAAAACTATGGTGGGTTCATGATGCATCAAACTGTGAATTCACGTACCTTGATATCAGTCCAAAGCGTGGATATCTTGGCATGGAGCAGTGCGGTGTGCTGCCATTGTTTCACGGTATTTCCATGCATGACTGCTGGGCTTCTTACTGGAGTTACGAAGATTGCCAACATGCAGTCTGCTGTGCCCACTTATTACGGGAATTGACAGGCATTGCCGAGAACCATCCCGAGCAGAAATGGGCGTCTGCATTTATAGGCCTTCTGATAAAAATGAAGAAGGTCAAAGATAAAGCTGTAGAGGCCGGTAAAGAAACTCTCAGCTATTATCACTATCATAAGTTTGATAAGCGATACGATGAACTTATCAAACAAGCCAGGGAAAAAAATCCGCTTCCGGTTACCGCAGAGAAAAAACGTGGGAGAAAGAAAAAAGGAAAGATTCTTGCTCTGGTGGAGCGCTTTGATAATTACAAGGCATCAGTCTGCCTTTTTATCCATAACTTCATGGTTCCGTTTGATAACAATCAGGCGGAACGAGATTTAAGGATGATAAAAGTTAAGACGAAAGTATCAGGCTGCTTCCGAAGTGAAGAAGGAGCCAGGGATTATCTGAAAATCATGTCCTATGTTGGCACAGCCCATAAGCAAGGGCACAACGCATACGATGCAATCAGAAAGGCAATCTCAGGATGCCCAGATTTCATTTTCGAATAGGGGGTTCTGAATAGTTACATGAGAATAACATTTAACTTAGCTCATCTATTGTTTTATCAATCTTCTCAATTGCATAGAGCGGCAAATTTATAAGCCAATCTTCCTTTTTGAAATCTGCCATCGAAGTACGAACAGATATATCAGGTGAAAACTTCTCCTGATATGTTTTCAAGCTCTTTGCTCTAAGGTTAACTTCTGCCTTCACTTCAACCGGAATAATTTGCTCACCTGTATCAATAACAAAGTCAACCTCACAAGAACCCCTATCGTTGGTATAATAATAAATACCTAAATCTTCGATGGTTTTTAATTGCTGACAAACATACTGTTCAGTAAGTGCGCCTTTGAATTCGACAAAAAGATCGTTCCCATCAAGCAAAGTACGTTGACGAAGCCCCGTCATGCATCCGAGCAATCCCACATCTACCAAAAATAACTTAAATGCTTTTAAGTCCTCATACGCCCGTAGCGGGATGCCCGTTGCATTTACACGGCTGACCTTATGAACGAGACCGCAATCACTGAGCCACATAATTGCGGTTTCATAGTCTTTCGCACGGGCACCTTCACGGACGAGCCCGTAAATGAATTTTTTGTTTTCTTTGGCTAACTGAGAAGGAATACTGTTCCACAACATACGAAGTCTTGGTACAATCTCATTTGGAGCATGTTTAGAGAAGTCTTGTTCGTAGGCTGCAAGGATTCGCTTTTGAATTTCACGGACCTCATTAAAGTCTTTGTTCTCTGCGAAGCTTTGCACAGCTTCAGGCATACCACCGACAAAGTAGTATTGCTTTAAGGAATCGATATATGTTTGCTTAAAGCATGTAATCATCCCAAAGTCTTGCTTATCAAGAAGTTCGGCAAAACGTTCCTTATCGGTTGCCATCAAAAACTCTTTGAACGAAAGAGGATAAAGCTTTAAGAAATCTACCTTGCCAACGGGAAAAGATGTGCCTTGATGCAAAGCGATACCAAGCAAAGAACCGGCACATACAATGTGGTACTGCGGGGCGTTTTCATAAAAATACTTAAGAGATGCCAGCGCTCTCGGAACTTCCTGTACTTCATCAAAAATCAATAAAGAATTGTCTGGATCAATTTTGCGACCAGCATACAACTCTAATCCCATAATTAAGCGGTCAGTATCCAAGTCAGAAGCAAATAACTCTGCCATTCTGGAATTAGAGTCAAAATTGATATATATGGCATCTGTATACGCCTGCTTGCCGAATTCTTTCATTAGCCAAGTCTTGCCAACCTGACGTGCCCCTTCAATAATTAAGGGTTTGCGGCGTTTGCTTTGTTTCCATTTTAATAGTTTTTCAATAGCAATTCGGTACATAGACGCACCTCCATCATCATAATGTAAGTATAGTATATTACGCAATTACAAAAAATACAATGAGTTTTAGTCTGATAATTACATTTTTTACAGTGATGAAAGTCGATGAGTTTCATAATATTCTGGCAGCGAAAGCGGCGTATTTATTCCTGTGAAGCAGGCCTCCGATCTTGCTGAAGCAATGAAAACTGCTGCAACTTCCTATTCCACAAGAGATCTGCTTTCTGTCCGCTATATGAACCATTTTAATACGCTTTTTGGTTTTCTCAGAGTCATTTTCTTGAGTCTCATTGGTTTACTCATCGGCGGACTGCTTTCTCTCCCCTACATGGATCATGCCAGCATTCCACTCATTGTTTCCAGCAGTGCGGCCGATTCCCTTCTTGGCAGTGTTCTTCTGGAATCCGGTGTCCAGAGTGGTGTTTATCAGAGTATTTTATGGTTTCTCCTGTGGATTCTGTTTTCCGCTACGCTGGGATTTCTGCATCCCAAAAAACAAATTTGGGGTCCAGGAAACATAACCGTTCCATGGATGCTGAAAAATAAACAGATGAGTGAAATGAAAAACGGAAATATCCGCGTATAATTTTTATCCATTATGCCAAACTGGCTTAAATGATTGATTTATTGAGCAAACTTGTTTTTCTACCAGTCCCATCTTTCCAAAACACTCTTCCAATTTGTCGCATCTTTTTCCGTAGAAACTCACACAAATTTGACAATTTGTGATACACTAACCTATAGCAATTCCGAATATTTTATGCTTCATCACTAATTTTTCGGAACTGAAATTGACTTTTCGATGCATAAACCAAACGATTTGTGGTATACGAAGAAAGGAATTCTTATGAAACTTATTTTTATCCGCCACGGCGAACCGAATTATGAGATTGATTCTCTGACTGAAAAAGGCTGGCGTGAGGCTGAGCTACTTTCGAAGCGGACGGTGAAATGGAACGTCACCGATTTTTACTGCTCGCCGCTCGGACGTGCGAAGGATACGGCTTCTTTTACGTTGAAAAATGCGGGCCGCGAGGCCGAAATTCTTCCGTGGCTGCGGGAGTTTGATGCGCCTGTCCTTGATCCGGAGACCGGAAAGCGCCGGATTCCGTGGGATTTTCTTCCGGATGTGCTCGATGCAAACCGGGATCTCTATGACAATAATCTCTGGACGAAAAATCCGATCATGCAGACCGGAAACATGGACGAGAATTATCATTTTGTGACCGACGGACTCGATGCACTGCTTGCGCGCTACGGTTATGTACGCGACGGTTACCGCTATCACGCTTCGGATGAAACGAACCGCGAAGCTGTCATTGTCTGCTTCTGCCATCTCGGCGTTACGTGTGTGGCGCTGTCCCACCTGCTGAACATGACACCGGTGCAGCTCTGGCAGGGCATGTTCCTGGCGCCGACTTCCGTCACGATCGTCGGAACCGAGGAGCGCAAACCGGGCGAGGTGTACTTCCGCTGCCAGACCGTAGGCGATGTCCATCACCTGCTTTCGGCGGGCGAGCCGGTTTCCTATTATGGAGCGTTTAACGATCCATTTCAATTTTAAACTTTACAAAAAGGAAGATTTTTATCATGAATGAAGCAAAATTAAGAGAATACGCAGAGCTGATCGTAAAAATCGGCGCAAATGTACAGAAAGGACAGCGTGTCCGCCTGCAGACCGGCGTTGACCAGGTTCAGCTTGCTACCATGGTTACCGAAGAGTGCTACAAGGCCGGTGCCAGCTATGTTGAAGTGATCTGGGAGTGCGGTCCGATCAACAAACTGAATTATCAGTATGCATCCGCAGAAACTCTCGGCACCGTTCAGACCTGGGAAGAAGAGCGCCTCAAACAGATGACCGTGGATCTGCCGGTCCGCATTTTCATCGACTCCTCCGATCCGGACGAGCTTGCCGGCATCTCCGCTGACCTGCTCTCCACCGTTCGCCAGATGCGCGCAAAAGTAACGAAAAAATACCGCGACCAGATCGACGGAAAACATCAGTGGCTGATCGTTGCCGCTCCATCACCGGCATGGGCTGCAAAAGTATTCCCGGGCGAGCCGGAGGATGTTGCAGTTGAGAAACTGTGGAATGCCATTTTCGACTGCCTGTACTTAAAAGAAGGCGAAGATATCGAAAAGATCTGGCAGGCACACAGCAACCGTATGATCAGCAAGGCAAAATGGATGACCGAGCAGGCGTTCCATAAACTGCATTACACCAGCAAAAATGGAACTGATTTCACCGTTGAGCTGATCCCGGGCGCAAAATGGAGCGGCGCCGGCGATATCAATCATCTGAACAAGGTCTTCTTCGTTCCGAATATGCCGACCGAGGAAGTTTTCACCAGCCCGATGCGCGGCAAATGCGAAGGCCGCCTTGTTTCCACCAAACCGCTCAGCTGGTCCGGACAGGTTATCAACAACTTTACTGTTGATTTTAAAGACGGAAGAGTCGTTGACTGCCACGCAGAGCAGGGCGAGGAAGTTCTGAAAAAAATGTTCGCCATGGATGACGGCGCTTCGATGCTCGGCGAGGTTGCACTCGTTCCGAAGGAGTCCCCGATCAACCAGTCCGGTCTGATGTTCTTCAACACACTGTTCGATGAGAACGCATGCTGTCATGTTGCCGCCGGTGCCGGATTCTCTGAGGTTCTGGACGGATTTATGGATATGAGTGATGAAGAAATCCTCGCAAAAGGTGTCAATGATTCCCTGATCCACGTTGACTTTATGGTTGGATCGGATGACCTGCACATCGTGGGTATCCACGAAGACGGAAGCGAGACCGATGTCTTTGTAAACGGCACCTGGGCTGAATAATCATCGCCCCATCCTTTCCATCACTTTGCAGAACACCACCGCCGCAATCGTACTCGCCGCTGTCGCCGCAAGCGCCGGTCCGACAATTGCCGTCGGATGGACACTGCCGTACTGACTGCGGTACGCGATGATGTTGACGGGGATGAGCTGCAGGGATGAAATATTCAAAATCAAAAACGTACACATTTCCCGGTTCGCGGTTCCTTCTGGAACTGCGGCCGGGTTTTTCGTTTTCCGCCGCTCCTCCTCCAGCTCCTCAAACCGCTCCATCGCCGCAAGCCCCGGCGGCGTCGCAGCCGCGCCAAGCCCAAACACATTACAGATCATATTCATCCCCGCCGCCCGCATTGCAGGATGCTCTTCCGGCACTCTCGGAAACAAAAACCGCAGCACCGGCCCCATCCTTTTCACCAGCCCGTCAATCACTCCCGCCTTCTTCGCAATCTCCATCAGCCCCGCCCAGAACCCTGTCACCCCAACCAGCGAAACCGCCAGCACCACCGCCTCCCGCGAAGCCCGAATCACCCCATCCGTCACCTCCGGCATCCGCCCCTGTATCGCGCCGTATACGATGCCGAGAAGCAGCATGGAACTCCATAGAACGTTCATTGCATCACCTGACTAAAAAAGATCTTTATAAAAATATGCTGACTTTATATTTTCCATGATTCGAACAGGATCCTGTTATACCCTATCCAGTGAACAAAATAGACTATATATTTCTTCGTGTATTGCCCGGCACTTTTTCATTTAAAAATCAATTTCCCGCTTTCCCTTTTCTCATATAAGGATTTCGATACAGTGAAATCACAAGCTCCGCAGCCATGAAGCACCAGATAATCGGTTCGCACCAGATTACGGCGCTGTAATGGTAACGCGGGATGAATACCATTGCGAAGATAATCTTTCCAAAAAGCTCAATAAAGCTCGACAGCAGCGGCAGAATCTTTTCTCCGAGTGCCTGCAGTGCAAGGCGGCTGCAGTTGACGAGGCCGAGCGCGAAGAAGAACGGGATGGCTACGCGGAGGTAGCGGGCGCCGTTTCCGAGGACGGTCGGGTCGGAGGAGCCGGAGATCAGGTGTACCAGGGTTGGCGCAAACGGTGTGACACAGATAATCAAAGCGATGGTAACGCTGAAGCAGAATAAGTAGGCATAGCGGATGCCTTTGTGTACGCGCTCCCGGTTATCCGCACCGCGATTCTGTGCAACGTAGGTGTTGACGGCCTGCGCCATCGAAGAAAGCGGCATCATGGAGAACGAAAACAGCTTTCTCGCAGCGGTATGTCCCGCAATTGTTTCATATCCAAGACTGTTGATGCCCGGCTGCAGAACGATCGAACCAACGTAAATGATGCTGCTCATGAATCCCATTGAAAATCCCTGTGCCAGCAGATCCGCGTACAGTCCGCGGTCCGGCTCAAAGTGGCGTTTTTCCGGCAACAGAATTTTCGCTTTCGTAACAATATAAATCAGGCAGAGCACCACGGAAATCCCCTGTGCAATGACGGTTGCAATCGCGGCACCGCGGACGCCCATGCCAAAGGTGCGGATAAACAGCAGATCGAGCACGATGTTTACCAGCGATGAAAAGATCAGGAACACGAGCGGCATGAAGCTGTTTCCGATCGCCCGCAGCAGACCGGAGCACAGGTTGTAGGCGAACATGACGAACAGGAAAATCGAGAGAATCGAAATGTAACTGTAGGATTCCTCAAGAATCTTCGCCGGTGTTTTCAGCAGGCGCAGCAGCGGATGCATGAAGATCGTTGCCAGAATCGTGACAACCAGCGTAACGGCAACGCCGATGACGATACAGGATGCAACCGATTTTTTCATCCGGTCTGTCTCCTGCCGTCCAAAGCAGCGCGCCGTGACGATTGCAAGACCGTTTCCGACGCCGAAGGTAAATCCGGTCATCATCTCATAAATCGACGAGCAGGCACCCATCGCCGCAATCGACGAGTCGCCGAGTGTATAGCCGACGATCAGCGTATCCATCGTGTTGTAAATCTGCTGAAACACGCGGGACGCCATAATCGGCAGGGCAAAAAGCAGCAGAGATTTCAGGATTGGGCCATGAAGCAGATCCACCTGAGAACTCCGCCGGGTTTGTGTCTGTGACATAAAAAAATTCCTCCCTCTAAGTATAATGCATTGTTACCATTATATCAGAAGAGAGGAATTACCGGGCAGATAAAATACCCAAAACCATAAAAAAATACAATAATACAAAACTTTTACGGATTTTCGTCAATGATCGTGCATGTTCCGCCTTTTTCTTCGAAGTAATCCTGCATCTGCGCCGACAGCACATTCACATCCTCGTACTGCTCCGGCCGCACATGGTTCGAAATCCAGGCATCGCCGCCCTCGTACAGGATCTGATACTGGCTGTTATAGGAAGCTTCATATACATATGATTCCCCGTCGAGCGTGCATTCATAACGAACCGTGCGAAGCGACGCTTCATCCCGCAGCTGTGATCCCGTGTACACCCGAAGTCCGATCGCCGCTCCAATCAGAACAAAGATCGCCGCAAACACACCAACAAACGCATACCGGATCACTTTCCGTCTCCGCACTGCCTGCTGCACCAGCTGATCATTTAAGACCGCAAGCTGCTGTGCAATCTCATTCAGTTCCGAAGGCTGCTCCTCCTCTACTTCCAGCCCGCCGCCCAGCAGCACGCTCACCGGCACCTCAAACAGCTCCGCCATCCGATCCAGCATCACCGCATCCGGAACCGAAATCCCTTTCTCCCATTTCGAAATCGTCTGCCGCACCACATGCAGCTGCTCCGCCAGCGTTTCCTGGGAATATCCTTTTTTCTTTCGCAGTATTTTGATGTTATCACTCAGCATAACTGTGTCCTCCGCGTATTTGATGGGCCTATCATACGACAAAAACTGGCGTTGCGGCAAGCAACAAAAAATAACACGGCAAATTAGGTTGTATTTATCCTAAGATTTATATATACTATAGAAAAAAGTCTTAAGGAGGTACCCAAAATGACTATCGACACAAAAACTTTAATTTCCATTTCCGAAGCAAACCAGAATTTTTCCAAAGTCGCCCGCCTGGTAGACGAATACGGTTCTGCTGTGATTCTGAAAAATAACATTCCAAGATATCTTGTCATCGACTTCAGCAAAGCCGAGCAGGAAACCACTGCATCCGAAGAGGATGTGTTAAACATCTCAAAACGCCTGATGGAACAAAACAAAGAAGCATACGAGGTACTTGCTAAATGAAAAGACTGAGTAAAAAGCAAATTCTCATGCTGCATACTCAGTTGATTCAGCAAACTGGCGGAAGCGACGGAGTCAGAGATTACAATCTGCTGGACTCCGCTCTCGAAACGCCTTTCCAGTCCTTCGGCGGAGAAGACTTGTACCCCACCCTGCAGGCAAAAGCCGCAAGACTGGGCTATGGCCTGATCAAAAATCATTGTATGATTCTTTCCCCAGCAGATACTGATAAATATCCCTCTTCGTCACCCCGCGATCCTTCGCCACGAGTTTCATCGCTTCTTTTCTTGCAATCCCCTGATCTTCATACCGTTTCATATGATCTTCAATCGAAATCTCCTCAAACGCTGCCTTCGCCTCGTCCTCGATTTCTTTCTGGCTTCGGCCTTCAATCACAAGCACGCATTCCCCTTTCGGATCTTCCTGTTCGTAGCGAGTGATGGCATCTTCAATCGTGGTCTGCCATGCCGTCTCGTGTTTCTTGGTCAGTTCCCGGCAGAGTGTCAGCCGCCGGTTGCCAAGCGTCTCCAGCAGCTCCCGCAGCGTTTTCAGCAGATGATGCGGCGCCTCGTATACGATCATCGTCCGCGTCTCGTTTTTCAGCCGTTCCAGCGCCAGTTTATGTTCTTTTTTATCCGGCGGAAGAAATGCTTCGAAGACAAATCTTCTCGTCGAAAGTCCCGACAGTGTCAGTGCCGTCACACACGCGCATGCGCCCGGCAGGCTTGTCACTTCGATGCCTGCCTCGTACGCCATCTTCACCAGCTCCTCACCCGGATCAGAAATTCCCGGTGTTCCGGCATCCGTGATCAGCGCGATATTTGTTCCCGCCAGCAGCTTCTGCACCAGCTCGCGGCCCTTGTCGTATTTGTTGTATTCATGGTAACTCGTCATCGGCGTATGAATCTCAAAATGGTTCAGCAGCTTAATGCTGTTTCTCGTATCCTCCGCCGCGATCAGATCGACCTCCTGCAGAATGCGGATTGCACGGAAGGTCATGTCCTCCAGATTTCCAATTGGTGTTGCACACAAATATAATTTTCCTGCCATGTTCTTATCTCCCGTCTCCATATAATTCCCGGATGTCCTTTGTATACACGCCCGGCGTCTCATACACAATCAGCGGTTTCTCCACGGTAATTCTCGGATTCCCGCCTTTCATCGCCTCGATCAGCACCATGTTCGGCTCCTTGTCCACAAACGGATAAACGAGCTGCATCCTTTTTGGTTCCAGATGATATTTTTTCAGCGTCGAAAAAATCTCCGCCAGCCGGAACGGCCGGTGCACCAGATAGAACCGTCCTTTCGTCTTTAAAACCGCCGATGCCTCTTTCGCAATATCATCAAACGAGCACAGCACCTCATGCCGCGCAATCGTCTTCGCCTCAAGCGCATTCGTCAGCCCGTGCTGCCCCGTCATGTACGGCGGATTGCACGTTACCACATCAAACACTTCTTTTCCAAACTGCTGCGATGCCGTCTTCACATCTCCCTGGAAAATCTCAACATCATTTTCCAGATGATTGTACCGCACACTCCGCTGTGCCATCTCGGCACTGTACTCCTGAATTTCCAGCCCGGAAAAATGCTCTCCGTTTGTCTTCGCCTTCAGCAGAATCGGCACAATTCCCGATCCCGTGCAGAAATCCATCGCCCGCTCCCCGCGCTTCACCTTCGCGTAGGATGCCAGCAGCACCGCGTCAATGCCATAGCAGAAAAGGGATGGATTTTGTATCATCCAGTAACCGTTCTGCAGATCATCGAGCCGCTCACCCGGCTTCAAAAATTCTTCTTTTCTATCCAATGAAAATCCCTCCTCCTGCTGACTGCCCAGCGCCGCATCACACAAAAAGAAGCGTCAGTTTTACCCGGCGCTTACTTTTTCAAAATGCATTCCAAATCAATCTTATTCCGGCTGTTTTGCCTCTTCCGAAGAAGCCTGCTCCCCGGAGCTGTTTCTGTCTTTTTTCTTCTCTTTGCCTTTTTCCTTCTTATGCTTCGGCTTGAACTTGAGCTCTTCCACCGGGCACTCCCGCATTTCCTTCTCATCGTTCACATCCACCAGCACTTTTACGAGCTGACGAAGCACATTCACACCGGAAACCTCACCTTTCATGCCGTCCGGCAGCGTTACGATATCGCCGACACCCGGCAGCTTGCGGTTCAGGTATTCATAGGTTTCCTGCTCGTTTTTCAGGCAACACATCAGTCGTCCGCAGACACCCGAAATCTTCGTCGGGTTCAGGGACAGGTTCTGCTCTTTTGCCATCTTGATCGAAACCGGTGCAAACTCGGACAGATACGTATGGCAGCAAAGCGGTCTGCCGCAGATGCCGATTCCGCCGAGGATCTTTGTCTCATCGCGGACACCGATCTGGCGAAGCTCGATTCTCGTCTTAAAGACAGCCGCCAGATCCTTTACCAGCTCACGGAAATCAATTCTTCCGTCGGCGGTAAAGTAAAACAGCATCTTGTTATTGTCAAACGTATACTCTGCATCGATCAGCTTCATCTCCAGGTTGTGCGCCCGGATCTTCTTCTGGCAGATTTCAAACGCTTCTTTTTCTTTCTTGCGGTTGCTCTCCTCCCGCGCATCATCCTTCGGCGTTGCAATGCGGATGACTTCTTTCAACGGCTGGATCACCTTGGAATCGTCAACTTCTTTTGGCCCCAGCACAACGAAACCATACTCTACGCCGCGCGCCGTCTCAACGATAACGTGGTCGCCCACGCAGATGTCCAGCTCTCTCGGCGAGAAATAATATACTTTTCCTACGTTTCGAAAACGTACTCCTATAATTGTTATCATGTTATCAGTTTTCCTTCATTGTCAGGAACATAAGCTCCATGGTTAAATCAAAATTAACATTCGCGTTCAGGCGGGCTCTCGCCTTCTGAATCGCCTCTATAATCTTCTCCAGGCCTTCGTATGAGCTCTTATTTGCTCTCTCACGAATTCCATTCAGCTCCTGCTTGAACACAAGGGAATCGACCTCTTTTGTCGCCTTAAAGAGCAGAACATCGCGGAACCATAAAGAAAAGATATCGAAATAATCATCAATATTGTCTTTTTCGGCCGTCAGTTTTTTGATCGTCTCCACGATTTCATACAGCGGCATACTGTCGGCGTACTTTGCCATGCGGAGTGCACTTTCCAGCGTCTCCTCGTATTCCGGAGAACGGGCAATCCGCTCTGCTTTTCCGATATTTCCCTGCGCCAGGGACGCATCAACCTCTGCCTGGTAATCCGGCACATGCATTTCGTTCATCAGATAATCTTTCACAAGCTGGTCTCCCACTGGTTTTAAATTTAACTGCACGCAGCGTGACGAAATCGTCGGAAGCAGCGCATCCGGGTTGTCTGCCAGAAGCATGACAACTGCGTAGGCCGGCGGCTCCTCGATCGTCTTCAGCAGCGCGTTCTGCGCCTGAAGTGTCAGCTTCTGCGCCTCGTCGATGATATAAATCTTGTACGGACTGCTGTACGGCTTGATCATCACATCGTTAATGAGCTGCTCGCGGATTTCATCGATGCTGATGGTGTTCGGCTTTTCATGCTTCACATAAATGATATCCGGATGATTCTGGCTCTGTGCCTTTTTACAGGACGGGCATTCCATACAGGGCTCGACCCCGTGCTTCTCGCACTGAAGCGTCATCGCAAACAGTGAAGCCATCATTTTCTTTCCCGATCCACTCTCTCCGCCAAAAAGATAAGCATGAGATACTTTATTCATCGAAATGGCATTCTGTAAATGCGTTATGATTTCCTGATGTCCTACAACCTTCTGAAAACCCTGCATAAAATCACCCCCTGGAGTTCTTTTGTATTTCTTACTAATACTGCATTAAGTATATCACAACTTTTTCTGTTGTTCCACAAAATTCTGAATTTCGGAAAAACAGTCTTCCGGCGTAGAATTATTGGAAAATCTGCGGACAATTCCAGCTTCCGCAATTTTCTCCTCCGTAAAATCCTCACAGTCCGCCAGGAATCTCCGGCACATCTCCGCGTATTTCGGCTCTGTCTGTTTTCTTTCCCGTTCCAGTGCCCGCGAAAGCCGCAGCCCATCGTCCACCTCGACATACAGCGGAACCATCGCCTGCTCCCCGAAGTATGCCTCTAATTTCAGATACGATTCCAGTGTCCCGATTCCGAGATAATCATGCTTCGCAAGATCAATCTGCCCGTCATCCGCCGTAAAATAATACCACGGCCCCTGCACCGTCGAATACATGCGCTCCTCGATAATCTTTCCGGCCTCCCGCAGTTCCGAAAGCCGTTTTTCATCCACAAAGAAATACTCTCTTCCGTCCTGCTCCCCGCTCCGGATCGGCCGTGTTGTATACAGGACAAACGGTTTTAAATCCAGCGCCGTCTCCTGGATCAGATGCTCATAAATATGATCTTTCCCTGACGCACTTTTTCCCATCAGATAGTAAATTTTTCCCATTTTATCTCTCCCCGAAACACAGATTCTTTATGCCTTAAACCGATATCCAACGCCCCAGATCGTCTCGATATACTGCGGCTTTGCCGTATTAAACTCTATTTTTTCACGGATCTTCTTGATATGCACCGTAACCGTCGCAATATCTCCGATGGACTCCATATCCCAGATCTCACGGAACAGCTCTTCTTTCGTGAAAACGCGGTTCGGATTCTCCGCAAGGAAGGTCAGCAGATCGAACTCTTTCGTTGTAAACTGCTTCTCCTCTCCGTTCACCCACACGCGTCGTGCCGTCTTGTCAATCTTGATGCCGCGGATCTCCACAACATCATTCTCTTTCTTGCCGTTTCCGACCAGACGGTCGTACCGTGCCAGATGCGCTTTCACGCGCGCAACCAGCTCACTCGGAGAAAATGGCTTCGTCATATAATCATCCGCACCAAGACCGAGTCCGCGGATTTTGTCGATATCATCCTTCTTTGCCGAAACCATGATAATCGGAATATCTTTCTTCTCACGCACCTCACGGCAGATCTCAAAGCCATCCACCTCCGGCAGCATCAGATCCAGAATCAACAGATCAAAATCCTCTTTGACCGCCCGTACAAGACCGGTGTCTCCCTGGTTTTCAATCTCCACCTCAAAGCCCGAAAGCTCGAGATAATCTTTCTCCAGATCTGCAATGGATTCCTCATCCTCAACAATCAGTATTTTACTCATGAAACAGGTACCTCCTGATATTTTCTTAATACAAAGTACATCGTGGTTCCCACCCCTTCTTTGCTGGTGGCCCACACTTTTCCGCCGTGGTCTTCAAGAATCTTCTTCACGATGGAAAGACCAATTCCGCTGCCGCCTCTCGTGCTGTTGCGGGACGCGTCGGTACGGTAGAAACGGTCGAAAATCTTCGTCAGATCCTTCGTCGCAATTCCCTTTCCGTTGTCCTCAATCTCCACCTGCACAAAATCTCCGACATCACGCAGACGGATGTTGATGACCTTATGGCTCTTGTCCATATATTTGATGGAATTGCTTACAATGTTATTGATGACACGCTTGATCTGCTCCGCATCCGCGATGACGACCGGGTCGTCCTCGAGATAATTAAAGTATGTCAGATCCACATGCTGCGCGTCAAGCTCCAGATTCAGTTCCTCCACGCAGTCATCAAAATAATCCGCAATGTGAATCTTGGAAAACGTATACGGAATGCGGTTCGTGTCAATCTTGGAATAAAACGTCAGCTCATTGATCAGACGGTCCATCTCATTCGCTTTGTTGTAAATGGTGCGGATGTAGCGGTCCATCTTCTCCGGCGTATTTGCCACACCGTCCATGATTCCCTCGACATAACCCTTGACCGCGGTAATCGGTGTTTTCAGATCATGCGAAATGTTACTGATCAGCTCTTTATTCTCTTTGTCAAACTCGACTTTTTCCTCCGCCGTCTCTTTCAGCCGGATACGCATCTCCTCAAAGTCCTCGCAGAGGTCATTAATCTCCGCCACGCCGCACGGTTCAACAGTGAAATCCAGATTTCCGTCTTTGATATTCTGTGTCGCCTTTTTCAGCTGCTCGAGCGGTCCGATCACACCGCGGTAAATCCAGAAGCTCAGGCCCAGACTGGTGAGCACCAGAATCAGCACAATCACGATGCCTAGCTCTTTTACCATGCCCGTAATCTGCGGCGCAATCTGGTCTGTCTTGGTGACGATAAACGCACTGCATTCTTTTCCGTCCGAGTTCTCATAGTCCACCTGTTTGACCATCCACTGTTTTTCATTGCGGAAATAAACGCCGCCCTTCAAATTGGCCCCCGGGTCACCGTATTTCGGCAGCTCATTTTCCAGCTCCTCCGACGACAGCTCCTCCGAGCCATTGTAAATGATAACACCATCCTCGCGCACCGCGATAAACGACTGTTTTTTCTGCAGTCTTGCATTCAGAACAGAGAGATAATTCGTTTCTTCCAGCTTTGCCGTATCCGATTTCGCGGTATCCTCTACTTCGTCGTACTCTTCTGATGTCATCGCATTCAGCAGCAGGGTGTTGTTCGAAATCGTCCGGTATGTTGCGTTCGCAAGACCGTATTTTTCACCGATAATCTTTGCTTTATACCCTACAAAAAAGTAAAACGTCAAGGCACACATCACGATCGGAACCAGTATGATGATGAAAAAAGAAATGATTACTCTCGTCCTTAATTTCATGCTTTTCTTCTTTTTTTCCATATAAGATCCACCTGTTTTCCAACACATATTTCGTACTTTTGCGCACAAAAAATCCCCAGTACGCAGTCTAAATTTATTATAGCACAACGCCTGAGGATTTTTCATTAACTTAGATGAATCTTTCTAAACTTTCTATAAACAGAAAAGCCTGAAATTAGAGGTATTTCTTCAGGTCTTCTACTTTATCCAGTTTCTCCCACGGCAGATCCAGATCGTTTCTTCCGAAGTGGCCGTAAGCGGAAGTCTGTTTGTAGATCGGACGGCGCAGATCCAGCATTTTGATAATTCCAGCCGGACGAAGGTCGAAGTTCTCACGAACGATATCGGTCAGTTTGTTGTCGGACAGTTTTCCTGTGCCGTAGCTGTCGATCATGATAGAGGTCGGATGAGCGACACCGATTGCGTAGGAAAGCTGGACCTCGCATTTGTCGGCAAGACCTGCTGCTACGATATTCTTTGCTACGTAACGTGCTGCATAAGCTGCAGAACGGTCTACCTTTGTACAGTCTTTTCCGGAGAAAGCTCCGCCGCCGTGACGAGCGTATCCGCCGTAGGTGTCTACGATGATCTTACGTCCGGTGAGGCCGGAATCTCCGTGAGGTCCGCCGATTACAAAACGGCCGGTCGGGTTGATGAAGAACTTGGTGTGCTCATCTACCATGTCTGCCGGAATGATTTCGTCGAATACGTATTTTTTGATATCCTCATGAATCTGCTCCTGGGATACTTCCGGATCATGCTGAGTGGAAAGAACAACCGCATCAAGACGGAACGGTTTGCCGTTCTCATCGTACTCTACGGTTACCTGTGTTTTTCCGTCCGGACGCAGGTAACTTAAAGTACCGTCTTTGCGGACTTTGGTCAGCTGACGAGCCAGTTTGTGTGCCATGTAGATCGGGTATGGCATGTACTCTTCGGTCTCGTTGGTTGCGAATCCGAACATCATTCCCTGATCTCCTGCTCCAATGGCATCGATCTCCTCATCGCTCATATTGTTCTCTTTTGCTTCGAGCGCTTTGTCTACACCCATAGCGATATCGGTGGACTGTTTGTCAATTGCAGTTACAACAGCGCAGGTATCTGCGTCAAATCCGTATTTTGCACGGTCGTAGCCGATTTCGCGAACGGTATCACGTACAACCTGCTGGAAATCAATGTGTGCGTTGGATGTAATCTCACCCATTACCATAACGTATCCTGTTGTAGTACAGGTTTCGCAAGCTACACGGCTCATCGGATCCTGCTCAAGCAGCGCATCCAGAATCGCGTCAGAAATGGCATCACAGATTTTGTCCGGATGTCCTTCGGTTACAGACTCAGAAGTAAACAGTCTTTTTTCCATTCTCGTTCTCCTTTTTTTCTTCTCTTCTCTTTTGATCTTCTATAAGATCTCTGAACAATAAAAAAGATCCGCAAGCGAAGCGGACCTGAATAGTAATGTTCAAATCCCCTTATTGTTCGAAAGTTTCGCTCAGGCTGGCACCTTCCCGTACAGAGCATTCTGTCTGGGGGTTGCCGTGGTTTCACAGATCCTATGTATCTCCACCACTCTGAATAAGAGAAAAGCAACTGAATTTTTGATTTTGTTTTTTGTTCCTCTGATACACTATCGCAAAATACGTCATTCGTCAAGAGGAAATGAAAGGAATTGAGACATTTTCTTAGAAGTGTCGGACTCAAACCGCCAAAATCCCGGAAAATACACTGCCCCGGAGCTTCTGGCGGATTTCCGAAGCCCCGGGGCAGCAAAAAATCATGTTTCTTTTTCGTGTTCTTTAATGTAAAGGAATCCCGTCCTGTTTTCCGGCGTGTATTCATCCGTCGGCACAATTTCAATCGTCACCGTCCGCGCTTTTCCATCCTGCTCGCAGTGATATGTGATTGTCTGCGCAGCCTTGGTTTCATCAAACCGCCGGCGGATCGCATCGAGATCTGTTTTTGCAAGATACTCGTCTTTGTCCTCCGGTACAATCCGGTCAGCCGCAGACAGATGCTCCAGCCAGGATGACAGACTCGTCGGTGCTCCGTCCTCCGTCTTCGGCGGTTCCCAGCTCAGGATCCGGTAGCTGTCCTTGTTCAGATTGATTTTCAGCACCTTCGGATACAGCTTGCAGAGCGCAATATACGCGGCCGGCTGTCCTCTCCGGTCCACGCCGTTCCGGCTGTAATACATCGCCTTTTTCTCATACATGCGGATATCCGCTGCATGCGCTATCTCGTGTACGGACTCCCACTCTTTCTCACGGCTTGAGACAATACCGTACGAAATCGTCATGGAATCGATCCGCTCACCCTTCCAGGACTCCACCGTTTCCACAAACTCGTGACGGATTTCCTGCATCCACTGTGAATTTATAAAGAGAATCGCGACAAACTCATCGCCGCCGATCCGGTAAACCTTTCCATAGTCATCAAACGACTTCCGGATGCAGTACGATGCCCCGCGCAGCAGTTCATCTCCCGCCGCATGGCCAAGACTGTCGTTCACAATTTTCAGTCCGTTGACATCCATGGAAACATAGACAAACTCCGTCGATGGCCGCAGCCCGCGGATATCCTTCTCATATGCTCTGCGGTTCAGACATCCCGTCAGTTCATCCGTATTCGATGTCTCGATAAGCATCTCTTCTTTCTTCTTCTCATTTTCAATGCTCTGAATCGTGAAAATTGCCTTCACCGGCTTCTCATTGATGTCTGCCCGGATCGTAACAAACGATGCACGGAACCAGCCAAAATCCTTTCCTACAAACTCTCCGGAGATAATTTTCTTTCCCTTCATGCGCTCCGCAACCGTGTGCAGATCTACGAACTGATCCGCCTGCTCCTGGTACGCCTCAATGACGGTCTCCGCCATAATCTCATGCATTCTCTGATCCGCATTCCGGTAAATCTTTCCGGTCTCCTGTTCCTCCGTCTGGTCGGAATAGGCAATGACGGAATCCTGTTCCAGATTTACCAGATACATCCGATAATAAATCTCTGCCATCGACGCCAGAATACCGTACTGCTCTTTTTTCTCCCGGTTTGCTTTCAGAACCCGCGAAACCAGATACAGCAGGATTGCACACGCAATGCACAGATACAGCGCAACCATCAGAATCGCAATCAGGTTGCTCTCATTATCCGCAGATACCGCAAAGGTAACACCAACCAGGTATTCTCCCAACGGTTCAAAAACGCAGTTGTATTTCTCTCCGTGGATTTTTACAATTCCGCTCACCATCTTTGTTCCGCCGAGGTACGCCCGCGGCATACCGATGGCTTCCAGCTTCTTTCCGATCGTATTCTCATCCGTTGCACCCAGGATTTCATGGGTATCGAGATCTGCCACGTAAAGATTCATGCCCTGATACATCGGCATATTGCTCACTACGGTCGATACATCATTCTGTTTGATCTCCGCCAGAAGCCGCACTGGTTCGATTCCGACCTGAATCATCTTATCTCCTGTGCTGTTCCAGGTGATCGCATACATCATGCTCCTTCCCTCCGAGGTGTTCGGCGTGATATCCTGGCACATCGTAAGACCCTTATTCTCCAGCATCGGCTTAAAGTACTCCATCTGCTCGCCGGAGTCAAAGCTGTATCCATAGTACTCCGGTTTTGTTCCGCTGTAAATTTTTCCCGTCGCATCAAACAGATAAATTTCGTCAATCGACATCAGCGACGCGATTTTCTGCAGCTCCTCCGTATCATTTTCCGCTTCCAGCCTCGACTCCAGAATGTACGACACTGCCCGCGCACGGATAACATAATCTTCCTTCATCGACCTGATCAGATCTATCTCATTCTTCTGATTTTTCTCAATAATGCTGATCGACTGATCCAGCAGCATCTGTGACGTCTTGTCCAAATTTTTACTGTTGACGTACATCAGAATCCCTGCCTGCAGAAACAGTGCCACAACGACCATTCCAACCATCAGAACGATGATGATCTTCCATTTTGTCCGGTCTGTAAATCTGCTTTTCTTCATCTCATAGCCCTTTTCTCTTCCATTTTTTCAAATCTCTTTTTCCTTCCCTTCTTCCGTCCCGGGAATGCGCAAAAATTTTCATTAGTACTCATACTATACCATACTTTCTTAAAATTTTCCTTATTTCATTACAATTATTTGTATAAATTTTATTTTTTATTAAAATAAAACATTATAAATTTGAGCATTTCTGACAAAAAGTGCAAAAAAGAAGGCGTCCCCGCTCTCCTTTCGGATTGCAGAAACGCCTCCTTATTTTTGTTATGAAAGATTTCAAGGTCATGGAAAGATCAGCAGATCTTATTTATGCCACTCCCAGTTGCGGATCTCTTCGAGGTCTTGACCGTACTCAGCGATGTACTGTTTGTGCTCGATGAGTTTGTCGTTCATCTTCTGGATCAGGTGAGCACCCTTGAAACGGTCAATCTTGTTCTGTACACGCATATCGAATGGAGTTGTAATGGTACCCTCCTCCTGATAGCCGTGAACGGACATGTTGTGGTTGTGACGCTCATAGGTCAGCTCGTGGATCAGAGTCGGATATCCGTGGAATGCGAAGATGATCGGTTTATCTTTTGTACTATAAGTGAGCAAGTTCGTGATTTTGCATAAAAAGAAAGACACCTTAAATCGTTCGTGTTGTATAATGAAAGTGCCTAAACAAACATTGCAACATTTACGAAAGAAGGTGCCTCTCGCAAATACTATACATCATTCTACATTCGTATACAACTCTTTTAAGAAATTAAATTTATGCTTTTTTTCACAGGCTCCTAGGGAGGGAAACTTACACTATGATCCAATGGAATATTCAAATGATGCTACACTCAAAATAACAGTAGCCTTTTCATCATTTTTTGAAAAAACCACCATTTGTAGAACGGTATTCTGTTCCCCACTCCACTGGTAAGTCTGGTTATCTAATCCAGTTGTCTCTACGTCTCCATATAAAGAATTCAGTTCATCGACTTCTTTTTGAATCCATTCTTTCGCATCTTTCTCAAGATAGAAAGTAAATGACACTTGATTTAATTGATCATTGGAAAATTCCAGATTCATGTTCGCTTTTGCATTGTCAAGAGAAAGTTCCTCTTCACTTGTATATGTTTTTGCGCTATCTTGGGTCTGTCCCAAATCTTTCTCATCAAATTTTAAAGAACTTTGATTAAAAGTTTCTTCTGTATCCATTCCCCAACTAAAATCTTCATACTGAAAAATCTGTTCTTTTGTACAAAGTCCTTTCAAATCTAGTTTTCTGATTTGATTTTCTCCATTTAATGCGCAACCAACCAAAAGAATCAATGGTAATAAAGCTGTGGCATGTCTTATTTTCATAATAGTGCCTCCTTATTATCTATCCTAAATCTTTGCTTCAACTTATCATTTCTAAATTAGTTCATGGGAAACACCTCTATTATTTTAAATTTTTGTTATTTTCTTGAAACTATTGTAACATGCCTGTTATTTTTTTACAATATATAGCGTTTCACAATAAAGTTCCGAAAATTTTATTTAACTTGCTGAAAATTAAATTTTTTAAAATGTGTAATTTTTCATATACTCACTCGTATAGGTAAGGTAATCAAGGAAATAATGGTGTTTCCAGTCAACTACCCACGACCTAAAGGTCATGGGTAGTTGACTTCCATCCATGCTGTTCCTACATACTGCGTATATCAAAATCCATGCTGTTCTTTAGCTGTACCGAAAATCCGCTCTATGGTTTCTTTTCTTATCTGCTGTATCTTTTCTTCTACTCTTCTGCTTTCATCTCGCGGACAATCTTCCGCAGCTTCAGAATCATGGACGGAGCAACAGAAAGCTCATCCACTCCCATTCGTACAAACTGCTCCGTCAATGTCAGATCTGCACCGAGCTCCCCGCAGATTCCTGCCCATTTTCCGCATTTGTGTGCATTTTCCACCACCATGCGAATCATCCGAAGAACGGCTTCATGGTGTGGATTGTAGAAATCATCCAGCTGCTCATTCTGACGATCAATCGCCAGGGTATACTGCGTCAGGTCATTCGTTCCGATGCTGAAGAAATCCACCATTTCCGCCAGACGGTCGCTGATCATCACGGCTGCCGGTGTCTCGATCATAATGCCCTGCTCCGGAATTTTATACTGCACTTCCTGTGCTTTCAGCTCTTCCTCTACCTCTGCAACAATTGCGTAGATTTTTTCTACCTCTTCTGTTGATGTGATCATCGGATACATGACAGAAAGGTTTCCGTAAACGGCTGCGCGGAACAATGCGCGAAGCTGCGCTTTAAAAATTTCCGGCTGTTTCAGACAAATCCGGATTGCACGGTACCCAAGCGCCGGATTTTCTTCTTTTCCAAGATTAAAGTATTCTACCTGCTTATCTGCCCCGATATCCAGCGTACGGATAATCACTTTTTTGCCTGCCATGGTCTGCACGGCCTGTTTATATGCCTGAAACTGTTCTTCCTCCGTTGGGAAATCATTTCTTCCAAGATAGAGGAATTCGCTTCGGAAAAGTCCAATTCCACCGGCGTCATTTTCCATCACATAGCCAAGGTCACCAACACTGCCGATATTTGCATAGATGTTGATCTTACGGCCATCCGGCGTAATATTTTCTTTTCCTTTCAACTCCTCAAGAAGCTTCTGTTTTTCTGCTTCTTCCTGCATTCTTTTTTCGGTTTCCTTCCGCACATCCTCCTCCGGCTCAAAGATAACCTGACCTGAAAAACCGTCTACAACGGCCGTCATGCCTGTTTTCAGACCATTTAAATCCATCGGGACGCCGATTAATGCCGGAATATTCATCATTCGCGCAAGAATCGCAGTATGAGAATTGGTAGATCCATGCACAGTCACAAACGCAAGTATTTTTTCTTTGTCCATCTGTACAGTTTCACTCGGACTTAAATCGTCTGCCACTATAACAGATGGTTCCATAGAACTCAGGTCGTTATCTCCCTCGCCGCTTAAATTGCGGACCAGACGTTCGGAAATATCTTTTACATCTGCGGAACGAGCCTTCATATATTCATCATCCATAGCTGCAAACATCTCTGCAAAATTATCGCCGGTTGCTGCCGCTGCATATTCTGCATTTACCAGTTCTGTCCGGATCATGTTCTCCATTGATTCCAGATAGTCCTCATCCTCCAGCATCATCTGATGGACTTCAAAGATCGCCGCACTTGCCTCTCCAACTTCCCGGACTGCCTTGTCATACAGTCTGCCAAGCTGTTTTTTCGAAACCTCCACGGCTTCTTTCACACGTTTTACTTCTGCTTCCGGATCTTCAATCCGGGCTCTTTTAACCTGGTAATCATTTTTCTTCAGAACCGCAACCGGTCCCATAACAATTCCTTTATATACGGATTTCCCCTGAAAATACTGCATTTTTTATCCTCCGAGCGTACTTTTTACAGATTTGCTTCGAAAAACGCTTTCAGCGTCTCAATCGCTGCATCTTCGTCCTCTCCGTTTGCTGCAACGGTTACGGTATCTCCCTGCTTTACACCAAGTGACATCAGCATCATCAGCTGAGTCAGTTTTTTCGTTTTCCCATCTTTTGTGATGGTGCATTCCGATGCAAAATTTTTTGCCTCCTTTACCAGCATTCCTGCCGGTCTTGCGTGGATTCCCAGTTCATCTTTAATGGTATATTCAAATGATTTCATGCTTTTATTCTCCTTCTTCTCTGTCCATAATCCGTTCTATGTGCATAGCGAGATATCCAATTTCGATCTCCTCCATCGGAAGTTTCAGCCTCTTTTCCATCTCCTCACAGATTCGTTTCGCCGCCTGAAAGGCTTTCGGAAACTTTACGGACATGTAGTCATTCATATTTACTTTCAGTTTTTCCCCACTGACCGCTCTTGCAACCATATAGCGGATATGGTTCATCATACGGTTATACGACAACGACATCACATCGATGGTATGCCCGGTGATATGCTCCACCAAAGAAATGCTCTCCCGGACTGCTCTTGCCACTTCCATGGCCTGTGAAACATTTTCCTCCACAATTGCCGAATGAACATGAAGTGCAAGATAGCCGATTTCATGTTCATCAATTTCGATCTGAAGCCGTTCTTTTAAAAGCTCCCTGATACAGGAAGCAACTTTATACTCTTTGTAAAACATCACACGGATATCGTCGGTGAGCGGATTGCTGATCTGCTCACCGTTCTGAATCCGCCGGACAGCAAAATCCAGATGATCTGCCATTGGAAAGACGATGGAACGGTCAATTTTTCCAAATTCCTTTTCTGCCTCGTCAAGCACGGCACTCGCCAGCTCCAGGCTGAGCGGAGAAACGCCCTGTACAATGGTTCTGGCATTTCCTCTCTCCGTCATCTCCGTCAGGGAATAAATGCGGGTATCGTCTCCCGGCTGTACACGCTGTCCCGTTTTTTTCCCAAATGCAATTCCTTTCCCCATGACCAGATATTCCCGGTTATTTCCTTCTTCCACACCAATAAATGAATTGTGGTTCAGTGTTTTTGCTATCCTGTACATTCTTCTCACCCGTTTTTAAGGCACAGCTTACGCGAGAATCTCAATCGCAAATAAAGGATCTCCTGCTTTTACCGGTCCGTCTGTCAAAAGACGGATTCTCTGGTTCTCCTCCAGCTCTGTGCAAAGAACCGGTGACGTAACCGACGGCGCATGTGTTTTCAGATATTCCAGATCCAGCTTCAGCATCGGATCACCTTTTTTCACGGTCTGACCGCTTTCTACCAGTGCCTCAAATCCCTCTCCGTTCAGTTTTACTGTATCAATTCCGACATGAATCAGAAGGCTGACCCCGGAATCGGTTACAAATCCAATTGCATGTTTTGTGTCAAAAACAAACGCAACTTCTCCGTCCTCCGGAGCACGCACATAAGGATCTTCCGGTGTTACAACAGCGCCGTCTCCCATCATCTTTTCCGCAAATGCTTCGTCCGGCGCAGTAGAAAGATCGGCAGCCAGTCCGCTCATCGGACTGCAGACAGTAATCGTATCCACAACCTTCTGTTCTTTTGTTTCCTGCGCTGGCTCCGCCTCTTTTTGGGCTGGTGCATTTTCTGCTTCTGCATTTTCTGCTTCCGCATACGTATTCGGAGCTTTTTCCAGATAATCCTCTAAATTTGATTTTATCACAGTTACATTTGGTCCGTAAATAACCTGTACGCCATTTCCTTTATGCACAACACCAGATGCTCCTGTCGTCTTTAAAATACTATCGCTGACTTTCGCCGCATCGTGAACCGTACAGCGCAGTCTTGTTGCACAGCAGTCCACATCCGAAATATTTTTCTTTCCGCCAAGACCTTTTGTGATCGCTTCACTCATGGCATCTTCCGATGCCACCCCATCGTTTTGCGCCTCTTTTCTTGCATTTACATCTGCTTTCGTATAAAGCTTGGTTTCTACATCATCATCCTCACGACCCGGTGTCTTAAAATCAAACTTTTTAATCATGAATTTGAAGATAAAATAGTACAGGAAGAAATAAAGAATGCCGACCGGAATCACCCTCATCCAGCTTGTCTTTTCATTTCCCTGCAAAATACCGAACAGGAAGAAGTCCAGAAGTCCGCCGGAAAAGGTAAGACCTACTGCGATATTCAGGATGTGTGCGATCATATAAGCTGTTCCCGCAAGAATAACCTGCACGACAAACAACGCCGGTGCAACAAACAGGAACGAGAATTCCAACGGTTCTGTGATACCGGTTGCCATACACGCAAGTGCTGCGGAAAGAAGCAAACCGCCTGCTGCTTTTTTCTTCTCCGGTTTCGCACAATGGTACATGGCAAGTGCCGCTCCCGGAAGTCCGAAAATCATAAAAATAAATTCTCCGGAGAAATATCTCGTTGCATCTGCACTGAAATGTGCGACATTCGCAGAATCCGCAAGCTGTGCGAAGAAAATATTCTGTCCGCCCTGCACCATCTGTCCTGCCACTTCCATGGTACCTCCGACTGCTGTCTGCCAGAACGGCATATAGAATACGTGATGCAGACCAAATGGAATCAGTGCTCGCTTAATCAGACCGAAAATCAGCGTTCCGACATAACCGGAGCCGGTTACCAGGCCACCCAGCGCATAAATGCCGTTCTGTACAACCGGCCATACAAAATACATTATAATTCCCACAAACATATAGACGATCGTAGAAATAATCGGTACAAAACGAGTACCTCCAAAGAAAGAAAGTGCATTCGGAAGCTGGATCCGGTAAAAACGATTATGAAGTGCAGCAACTCCAAGACCGACAATAATACCGCCAAACACACCCATCTGCAGTGACTGAATACCGCAGACAGAAGTGATGGTTCCTTCCAGAACGGATTCTGCAATTTCTCCGTTTTCCAGAATCTGACCCGTAATGGTCAGCATTGCGTTAATCGCTGTATTCATAACAAAATACGCAATAACGGCTGACAGGGCAGAAACCTCTTTTTCCTTCTTTGCCATACCAATTGCAACACCTACCGCAAAAATCAGCGGCAGGTTATCAAACACTGCACTTCCTACTTTGTTCATGATCACCAGCAGTGCATGAAGAATTGTGCCGTTGCCGAGCAAGCTTGTCAGCCCGTACGTTTCAATCGTGGTTGCATTGGTAAATGAGCTTCCGATTCCCAGCAAAAGTCCGGCTACCGGAAGGATTGCGATCGGGAGCATAAAGCTTCTTCCCACTCGCTGCAGAACACTAAAAATTTTGTCCTTCATTTTTTTACTCCTTGTGTAGTTTATACTTTTTACAAGAAAAGTTTCTGCGGTTTTGCATCTTTTTAGCCGGTCTGTACTCTTTTTTCTAAAACAGAGCACAAAAAAGAGACACTAACCCACATAAACAATTCCTGTTATGTATAGTTAATGCCTCCAAAAATCGAGTTACACACTACAACTGTAGTTGAATATAGCACAGATAAATCTCTTTTGTCAAGTCAGTTCTTATTATTTGAAAGATAAAAATAATTCACAATAATAGTAGTAAAATTTAAGCCAATTTCTTCGCAATAAGGTAAAATAAAATAAAAGAACGGTACCTTTTATTGCACCGTCCTTTTTGTCAACATTTGTTTTATACTGTTTTTACGCTCTTAACCGGAATTTCTGGATGTCCTTTGCATTATTCACACGCTCAATTTCAGCGCCGAGTCCACGGAGCTTTCCGTCGAAGTCCTCGTATCCGCGCAGAATGTATACAATATCATCCACCACGGTAACACCCTCTGCTGCAAGACCTGCAATAACAAGTGCTGCTCCGGCGCGAAGATCCGGTGCGGAAACCTCTGCTCCGGTAAATTTCTCTACGCCGTCGATGATCGCCGTGTTGCCTTCTACTTTAATACAGGCGCCCATACGTGCCAGCTCATCCGCATATTTAAAACGATTTTCAAAAATACTCTCTGTTACAATACTCGTACCGTTTGCCAGTGCCAGTGTAACCGCAATCTGCGGCTGCATATCGGTCGGGTAACCCGGATACGGCTGTGTCTTTACGTGTGTTCTGCCCAGACGTTTGCTTGCGCTCACACGGATGGAATCGTCAAACTCTTCTACGTCGCAGCCAATCTCCTCGAGCTTTGCGGTTGTTGCTTCCAGATGCTTTGGAATCACGTTTTTAATCAGCACATCGCCCTTTGTAGCTGCTGCTGCAAACATATACGTACCTGCCTCGATCATATCCGGTACGACCGCATAGCTGGTTCCGTGCAGGGTATCGACACCCTTGATCCGAATCACGTCGGTTCCTGCTCCTTTGATGTTTGCTCCCATGCTGTTCAGGAAGTTCGCCACATCGACAACGTGCGGCTCTTTCGCTGCATTCTCAATCGTTGTATTTCCTCTTGCCATCGAAGCTGCCATCATGATGTTGATGGTGGCTCCAACGGAAACCATATCCAGGAAAATGTGGCTTCCATGCAGATCTGCCGCACTTGCCACGATTGCGCCATGACGGATGCTTACCTCAGCACCGAGTGCGCGGAATCCCTTTAAATGCTGGTCGATCGGACGGCTTCCAATGTTACATCCGCCCGGAAGCGGAACTTCCGCTCTTTTGTATTTTCCAAGCAGCGCGCCTAAAAGATAATAAGACGCACGGATTTTTTTGATATATTCATAATCAACGCTCAGATCTCCGATAGTCGATGCATTGATCCGCACGGTATGACGGTCGATGCGGTCCACAGTGGCTCCGATCTCTGCAATTGCTTCCAGAAGTACATTAATATCGCTGACATCCGGCAGATTTTCGATCAGAACCGTTTCGTCGGTCATCGTTGCTGCCGTAAGAATTGCAAGCGCCGCGTTTTTTGCTCCCCCGATTTCCACTTCGCCCACAAGAGGATTTCCACCTCTGATGACATACTGTTCCATATATTCACCTCAAATTTTCTTTTTCATAACTTAATGAGTGTGTTTTATCCGAAATAACGATTCAAAGTCTGTTCTGCTGTTTTTTTTACACACTCCGGACTCACTGAAACGCACTGCTCCCCGCAGTGATTTTTCAGTCTCCCCTTATCTTAACTCAAATCTAATATTTTGTAAATCAATTTTAATATATTCCGTACTATTTCCGTTTTTTTCCACCGTTTCCGGTCAGGAATATTCAGAGAAACGTTATATGTAATTTCTAACTTTCAGAACATTTTCCTTATTATTACGTAATATTATGTTTTTGAAAATTCTCCGAATATTCCACCCGTTCCTTCTTACATGCCAATCTGCTCGCGAAGTGCCAGAATCGTGCCCTGGATATCCTTTCCGCTCTCATCGACCGTAATCTCGGCATACTGTTCATACAGTTTACTTCTCTCATCGTAAAGATCTTTGAGCGTCTGACCCTCTTTCAGCACAACGCCGCGTCCCTTCAGGTTTCCAAGACGCTTTGCCAGATCCTCATACGACAGCTTCAGGTAAACGATTATTCCAATCTCTTTAAAATGCTCCATCGCCTCTTTTCCGTAAATGGCGCTGCCGCCCGGTGCAATGACGCTTTCATCGGCTTCCAGAGTCGCATTGACCTCATTCTCAATCGCAAGAAAGCCTTCATTTCCCTCATCTGCAATAATCTCGCGCAGAAGACGTTTCTCCCGATGCTGAATCACAAGATCCGTATCAATAAACTCATACCCCAAAGCCTTTGCAAGGATAACTCCAACGCTGCTTTTGCCGGCTCCCGGCATTCCTATTAATATAATATTCCGTTTCTTCAAGTTTTATTCCTCCTGCTGTCCTGTATGTACTCTCGGAATCTTTTTGTTTCCTCTATCTCTGCAGATTTGTTCCGCCCTGCTTCATGATCTGCTCAATCTCTTTTTCGCTGACCACGTTGGCATCGTGCTGAATCATCAGCTTTAAGACGCTTGCAGAAATCGCAAAATCGATGATTCTCTGCGGCGCAAAATCATGCGCCATCGCGTGAATCAGTCCTGCACCAAACGCATCACCGGCTCCGACTGCCTCAAAGCTGTGTACTTTGTGAACCGGGCTCTCATAGAATTTTCCGTCTTTCAGGTAAATTCCCATCCAGTCGCCGTCCTCCACGGTGTAGAGATTGCGCAGCACGCTCGCAACTGCTTTACAGTTCGGGAACTGTTTCTGAATTTCCAGCATGCCCTCTTTGTAAGACTCGATCTGTTCAATGCCGCGCGACATATCTCCATCATACGCCGGAATGCCAAGCGATGATTCAAAGTCCTCATCATTTGCAATGCAGACATCCACGTAAGACATCAGACGGCGCATGACGCGCTGTGCGTCCTTTGCTGACCACATTTTTCCGCGGTAGTTGAGATCACATACCACCTGAATTTTTTTCTCTTTGCAGAGCATAAGAGCGATCTCCAGCGTCTTTTCGATCTCGCAGCTGATGGCCGGCGTGATACCGGAGAAATAAAAGAGATCCACGCCCTCGAGCAGTTTTTCCCAGTCAAACTCCTCCGCTTCTGCCATCGCGATCGCGCTGTAGGCGCGGTCATAAACCACGCTCGTCGGTCGGATGTTGGTTCCCTTTTCAAAATAGTAAATACCGACGCGGCCGCCGCCCCGCAGAACACGGGTCGTATCCACACCGAACCGGCGGATTTCATTGATGGCCGCCTGTCCGACCTGGTGCTCCGGCACTTTTGTCACGTAGGAAACATCGTTCCCGAGTGTTGCCAGAGAAACCGCGACGTTCGCCTCCGCGCCGCCGTAACTGGCTTCAAAGGTATCTGCCTGCAGTATTTTCAGATGCTCCGGTGTTTTTAAACGCAGCATCAGTTCTCCGAATGTAAGTATTTTCATGATAAAATCCCCTCCAGAAACATTTTGTTTTTCACCTCAATACCTTTTTATCTTACGCTGTTTTCTCCCCGGACGCAAGAAAAAAAGCGCAAAAAAGCGGCTTCCTGTTTCGATTCAGAAGCCGCTTTTTCTGCGTTTTCTCTTATTCTTTTACTGCTCCCAGTGTAATACCGGTTACGAAGTATTTCTGCAGGAACGGATATACAATCAGCATAGGAACAAGGGCGATAAATACCTTTGCTGCCTCCAGTGATTTGTTGGAGTTCTGTGCTAACTGCTGATACTGCTCTGCAGTCAGGGTTACGCCTACCGGGATCTGAACGGAGATCTGACGGATGTAGGTCTGTAACGGATAGTTCGTCTCTTTGTTCATTAATACCAGGCCCTGGAAATACTCGTTCCAGTAACCAACGGATGTAAACAGGACGATGGTTGCGATAACCGGTTTGGAACACGGAACTACAATCTGCCACAGGATACGCCACGGGCCGGCGCCGTCTACACGGGCTGCCTCCTCGAGGTCTCCCGGGATGCCGCGGAAGAAGTTCATCATCAGGAGTACGTTGAATACCGGAACAGAACCAGCCAGAACCAGTGCTGCCATCGTATCGATCATACCATAATTTTTAACGGTGATGAACCACGGAATGGTACCACCATTGAACAGCATACAGAATACCAGGATCCACATCAGGACATTTCTCGGTTTGTACTCTGTTTTGCTCTTTGCCAGCGGATAGGACATCATAATCAGGACAACCATGGTCCATATGGTTCCAATCACAACTCGCTTGATGGAAATCCAGAAGGAATTCCAGAATGCGGAATCACCCATAATCAGGCTGTAGGATTTTACGTTTGATCCGATCGGGTAAATCGTTACAAGACCACCCTCAGCGGCTGCTTTTGAAGAAATAGATACGCAGAACGTATACCATAACGGATAAAAACAGCTGAATGCCAGGAGAATCAGGATGATAGCATTTATGACTTTAAACGCTTTGCTGCCAAAACTCTTGCTTTCTATCATAATTTCTGCCCTCCTTAGAAAATCTTGTAATCAGCAAACTTGTAAGCACAAACATAAGAAGTAACAACCAGCACGAAGCTGACAACAGATTTAAAGAGACCTGCTGCAGTAGCCAGCGAGAACTGCATGTTTGTAATACCAATACGGTATACGTATGTATCGATGATATCACCAGTTTCAATAACCAGCTGGTTGTACATGTTGAATACCTGGTCGAAACCTGCATTCAGAACGTTGCCCATTGCCAGTGTGGTCAGAAGAACGATGGTCGGAACCAGTCCCGGGATGGTGATGTGCCATACACGTTTCCAGCGGCTTGCGCCGTCGATTGCGGCTGCCTCGTAAAGGCTCGGGCTGATGCCGGTCAGCGCTGCAAGATAAATAACTGCGTTGTAACCGAACTCTTTCCATACATCGGTTCCGATCAGTAACTGACGGAAGATGCCAGGCATGGTCATCGGAAGAACGGTATCCGTTGCACCCATTGCGCTGCGGACCGTGTTGAAAATTCCGTTTGCGCCAAGGATATTGGTGATGATGTTTGCAAGGATAACCCAGGATACGAAGTGCGGCAGATATACGATCGTCTGAACCGTCTTTTTGAACTTCATATTCTTTACCTCATTCAGCAGCAGTGCGAACACCAGCGGAATGATGATATTCAGAATAACCTTTGCGATTGCAATAATCAGAGTATTGACAAGTGCCCGTTTTGCATCCGGGATAACGGTCAGGTATTTAAACCATTTCAAACCTACCCACGGAGAGCCGAACCATCCTTTGCTCGGATTGTAATCCTGGAATGCCATTACAATACCAACCATCGGAACGATAGAAAACATAAACAGCCAGATATAACCCGGCAGAACCATTAACGTATAGTGAAAGGAATTTGACAGCCCGAGACGGCCTTTTTTCTTCTTCACGGCAAGCTCCTCCTTTGATGTCATTCTTTTAAAGTAGTGGGGTACAGGTTTTCCTGTACCCCACCCTCCACATCATACATTTACATTAGTTACTCAGCCAGGTAATCTTTTACCAGCTCAAGGATCTGATCACCACCCTGTACATGCCAGTCGGTGCAGAACTGATCCCACTCGTCAAGGCTCTTCGCACCAGTGATGAACTGAAGGATACTCTTGTCTTCCAGGTCAGAAATCTGGGTCCAGTAGGTATCCATTCCGTCGATGGTGTAGTACAGTTCAGAATAGATCTTGTGATCCGGCTCAAGTGTTGCGTATGGACGATCACCAATCAGCAGTGCATAGAATCTGTTGAACTGTCCGTTGTTGGTGTTGACATCCATATCGGTTACTGTCAGATCTCTGGATCCGTCATAGTCCTCAGAGATAACGTCTTTCAGAGTTGCGGCATCGTTTGCCAGGTTCTTGTACAGACCGTTGAATTTGCTTCCGCCCTGCTGATAATCATCTGCGCTTGCTTCGCCTTTGATGATTCCCATCAGTGCATCATACTCATACTCGCACTCATCGGTAGCTGCCATACAGTTACGCAGCGGATACCAGCCGATTGCTACAGAAGTATCGAAGGTAGACTCATCACGAACGAGTACGTTGTTCATGATAACAATGGCTTTCTTCACATCATCCGATGCGTTTTTGTTTGCCATAGTATAAGTGGTTCCAACGTCTTTCATATGAATATTCCACTCACCGTCTTTGGTGTACAGCGGATATGCCTGCCAGTTTGCATTGTTATCGTTACGGAAGGAATCCGGGTTTCCGTATCCAAGGCTCCATCATGGTCCCATGAAGATACCGCAGGTTCCGTTCTTAACATTGTTTGCATTGTCGCCGTTGGTTGTGGTTCCAACCTCCGGGTTGATGAGGCCTTTTTCATACCAGTCATGTAAGGTGGTAAGGGCTTCTTTCATTTCATCTGTTGTAGTTCCCCAGTACAGTTCGCCGGAATCATCTTTCAGAAAATACCCCGGTGTTGCATTGAATGCCTGATATACAGCATCGAAACCGTATCCGTTGTTGGAGGAGTTCAGGAAGTTGGAGTAGGTTCTTCCGCCGTTATCAATACCTGCGATTGCATAATCCGGGCTGAGACCTGCGTCTTTAAATTTCTGAGCTACTTCGCCGAGTTCATCTACGGTCTTCGGAACTTCCAGTCCTAACTGATCCAGCCAGTCCTGACGGATAAAGTACAGGTAAACACCATCGGTATCTACCGATATGTTTGGCAGTGCACAGAAGGTTCCGTCTACGGTTGCATTGTTGATCGCACGTCCTTCGGTAGTCTCGATGATTTCTTTTACCTGTTTGGATGCGTACTGGTTGAACTCCGGCCAGAGGTCTGCAAGAAGATCTGCTCTTGCTGCCTGTACCAGGTAGTTACGGGTTGGTGCAACGACTGCATCCGGAAGGGAAGCAGATGCGATCGCCAGAGATACTTTCTGCTGGAAGTCAGATGCATTACCTGCAGTCCAGTCGCAGACAACTTTGATGTTGTAGTTATCCAGAAGGTATCTGGTGTACTGGTTGTTATCTACGGAATCGCCGTCCGGAAGTGTGGTATCCTTCGGGTCGATCTGATATCCATAATGTACTTCTACGACATGATCAAATTTTGCAAACGCACGATCGTCATTTTCACCCGGTACTGCATCGTCTGCTTCATCAGCTGCTGCAACCCAGTCACCAGAACCTGCTGCATCGCCGGAGCCGCTGTCCGATGAGGTATCCTTTGCTTCATCGCCGCCTGCCGTACTTGATGCTGTTGTGCCGCTGCTCTTGCTGTTTGCGTCAGAACTGTCTCCTCCAGTGCTGCCACATGCTACCAGGCTTACGATCATGGTGCTTGCCAGTAATGCAGAAATTACTTTCTTTTTCATTTGGTGTCCTCCTTGTGATTTACGTTCTTTTTGCGTGCTCCGTTGTTGCTTTTGTCCAGGCTTACGAAGAATCCATTGTTTTTAATCATACGTTTTGCCTAAAACTTTCACATTTTCGTCACACTTTTTATGCAATGATTACACCTCTCTTCCACCCGTTTTGACAAGCATTTTTTATGTATTTTTCACAATTTATTTCGTTTTTTTAATTCATATTGTCGATTTTGTACACTATTTTAAAATTTATAGTCAATCTTGACTTTTTCTTTTTCGTTATTCTTTTATCTATTGACGGATTTTTTGTGCTTTTTCCGTCATTTTGTATATTCCTCGTATTTTCAGACATTTTACCTGCAGAGCCTTCTACCGGCAGTTCCCTCCGAATGCCGGGCAGCACAATAAAAAAGAACCTCTTATCTCTCCCCGGGAATACTTCTTTCCGGAAACATAAGAGGTTCTTTTTCTTTTTTTTGTTCTTTATTCTGCTTTTTTCTTCTCTTTTGGAATAATGATATTCAGCACAATCGCCGTAACCGCCGCCGGAACGATACCGGAACCGCCGAAAATCAGCTGGATATAATAAGGAAGCTCTGAAATCGCTCCTGCAGTAGATCCAAGGCCATAGCCAAGACCCAGTGCAACGGAAACGATTGTAATCTCACGACTTGTGATCGGCTCTTTTGTGATGAGCTGGATACCGGAAACCAGAATCGATGCAAACATCATAACGGCCGCACCGCCCAGTACGGACTGCGGCATGATGGATACAAATGCTGCAATCTTCGGGCAGAGTCCGCAGAGAATCAGGAAAACTGCTCCGCAGGAAAGCGCCATACGGTTTACAATTTTTGTCATCGAAATAATGCCGACATTCTGTGCAAAAGAAGTATTCGGGAGAACGCCGAGTGCTGCTGCAAAGCTGGATCCGAGACCGTCGCAGATGATACCGCCGGAAAGCTCAGAATCGGTTGCCTCGCGGTCCATACCGCTCTCTACGCAGGCGCAGATATCGCCGACCGTCTCAACGGTTGTTACGATGAACATGATCGCTACCGGGAGAATTGCCTCCACACGGAAGACTGGTTTTACCTCAGCCAGTTTTCCAAAGCCTGCAATACCAGGGAGTGCGAACCAGGACGCATCTTTTACCTGCTGGAAATTGACAACCCAGGAATATGTATAGGAAACAGTGCTTCCATCCTCAAGAACCGCCGTTCCGGTATGCGGCAGAACCATGGTCATAATAATAGCTACCACGTAGCCGACTAAAATACCGATCAGAATTGAAGCCGTACTTAAGATTCCCTTCGGATTTGTAAAGTGCTTCAGTGCCAGCGTTACAATCAGAACGACCATGCCAAGGAACAGGTTCTGTATGGAACCGTAATCGTTCGTTCCGGAACCGCCGCAGAGATAATTGATTCCAACCGGAATCAGCGAAAGACCGATCGCCATAACGACGCAGCCGGTAACAACCGACGGGAAAAATTTACGAAGCGGCTTTAAACAGACGCCAAGCACGCCCTCAAACAGACCGCCGACAATTGTCGCACCAAGGATAGCGCCGTACGTCAGCGCGCCCTGTCCCAGCACGGCTGTCACGCTCTTGAATACGCCGAGGAATCCAGAAGATGTACCCATAACAATCGGCACTTTACCGCCGATCGGTCCAATCGAAAACATCTGTACCAGTGTTACAATACCGGCTACTGTCATTGCATTCTGCAAAAGAGCCGTACGAAGTGCACCGTAGCCCGCATCCGCCGTCAGACCGCACGCTCCCATGATGATCAGAAGCGGGGTGAGGTTTCCTACGAACATCGCCATTACATGCTGCAATCCAAGCGGAATCGCCTGCTTCAGCGGAATCCGTCCTTCAAAGGTGTACGGGGTTCCCATAGCTGAACTTTTTTCTTTTTTCATTGCTTTTCTCCTGCTTTTGTAGATTTGGGCTGCCTTGCCTTTCGGTATGGAATATGCCCTGCACAGCCGGAATTTTTCCGGCAAAGCGTCCTTGTTTTTTCTTATAGATACTTATAAGTTTTTCTTTTTAAACAAGTCTTCTTCATAAGCTGTGCTTTTATGTAAAAAGATTATCATGTTTCTTTTTTCCCGTCAACCCGCATCTTGTACAGAATTCCATAAAAAGGAGACACCGGTCTGTGTTCCTCATCTCACAGATCAATGCCTCCTTGTTTTCTTCCTTCAATTTAAGCGTTCTGGAAATCCTCAATCGCTTTTACGGTGCGGTTATATTCTTCCGTCACCTTCTGCATCAGATCATCCGTCTCGGTCTCCTGCAGCGGTCTTAACCGCTCGGTCAGCTCGGCGCTTGGCTCGTACAGATTTTTAAAACCAAGATTCTGGCACACGCCTTTTAATGTATGAGCTGCACGGAATGCAACCTCAATATTTCCGTCCGCCAGTGCCTGGCAAAGCTCCTGATAGCTCGGATCCTGCGGAAATTTTAAAATGATCCGCTGAATTAGAGATTCACTGCGAAGCCGCTGAACGGTTTCCTCGTAATCTGCTCCCATCTGCATGTAGCAATCTTTTAATGTCATCTTCTCTTCCTCTTCCCTGTATGCAAATTCATTACATATTAATGCAAACAAGTTCTTTATCAATACATAAATAATTATATTTCTCACGCAAGCTCTTGTCAACTTCTGCTTTTCATTATTTTTGCATTATTTTTGTTTACTATACGCTCTATTTCTGAACATAAAACATCTTTTTTCTTACGTTTTTCTTACGTTTTTATCTTACCTGTATATTGCATTCATGCATAATAATACAACTTACTCGCATATTCTGTCGTTTTATTCACACGGTACCGCGTGAAAGTCTATTTCTTCTGTCTAGTCTCGTTGCAAAATGTAATGTTTTTTGTACACTGTAATTTTCGTTATTTTTCTGTGTTTCTTCTATCTTTTATGCAAAAAGGGACCCCCGGTCTTAACCGGAGATCCCTTTGGATTTCTCAAAATCAGATTAGCAGATTCCCTGAGCCATCATAGCGTCAGCTACTTTCTCAAAGCCTGCGATGTTAGCGCCCATAACATAGTCGCCCTCATGGCCGTAACGTTTTGCAGCATCAACCATGTTGTGTGTGATGTTGATCATGATATTTTTCAGTTTTGCATCAACTTCATCGAAGGTCCAGGACAGACGCTCGGAGTTCTGGGACATCTCGAGTGCGGATGTTGCAACACCACCTGCATTTGCAGCTTTTCCAGGTGCGAAGATTACGCCGTGCTCCTGCAGATATTTGGTTGCTTCCAGAGTAGTAGGCATGTTAGCGCCCTCGCATACTGCAGTGCATCCGTTCTCAACAAGTGCTTTTGCATCCTCAAGCAGCAGCTCGTTCTGAGTTGCGCAAGGAAGAGCAAGGTCTGCTTTTACAACCCATACGCCGCGTCCTTCGTGGTACTCAGAGTTTGGACGATATTTCTTGTACTCGGTCAGACGGGCACGATTTACTTCTTTGATCTCTTTTAATGCAGCTACATCGATTCCGTCTGGATCGTAAACCCATCCGTTGGAGTCAGAGCAGGTGAGAACTTTCACACCAAGCTGAGTAGCTTTCTCGATTGCATAGATTGCAACGTTTCCGGAACCGGATACACAAGCGGTCTTGCCTGCGATGTCGATGCCGTTCAGTTTCAGCAGCTCCTGGGTCAGGTACAGCAGTCCGTATCCGGTAGCCTCTGTTCTTGCTAAAGATCCGCCGTAGCTTAAACCTTTACCAGTCAGAACGCCTTCGTATACGCCGCGGATTCTCTTGTACTGTCCGAACATGAAGCCGATCTCTCTTGCGCCTGTTCCGATGTCACCAGCCGGTACGTCGGTGTCTGCGCCGATATATTTGCAAAGCTCTGTCATAAAGCTCTGGCAGAATGCCATGATCTCTCTGTCAGATTTTCCTTTCGGATCGAAGTCAGAACCACCTTTACCTCCGCCGATCGGAAGGCTGGTCAGTGAGTTTTTGAATACCTGCTCGAATCCCAGGAATTTGATAATACCAATATTTACAGAAGGATGCAGACGGATTCCTCCTTTGTAAGGTCCGATTGCACTGTTAAACTGTACACGATATCCGGTGTTTACATGAGCCTGTCCTTTATCGTCTACCCACGGCACACGGAATTTGATCTGACGCTCTGGCTCTACCATTCTCTCCAGAAGAGCGACTTTTCTGTATTTTTCCTCGTTTGCTTCAATAACAGGGCGAAGAGATTCCAGAACCTCTTTGACTGCCTGATGGAATTCCGGCTCAGCTGGGTTTTTTGCAACTACGGACTCAATAACCTCATCTACGTATGACATGTTAGTTTCCTCCTTGAAATTTCTCCCTTAATGTAGTGCAGAAAGATTTCTTTAAAAGATCCATCTGCGGTTCTCATCAGCCTTAAAGCGTGGAGAAAATCATTTCCGCACTCTCTCGCGTCTCCGGTGGATTCTCCCGTCCTCCGGATCACTTAATTTTATAAGGTCAACGATTGGTTGATATTATAGCATAAAATATCCGGTTTTTGCAATATTTCACGCAAAAAATTCCTAATAAATCATGATTTTGTAGCGTTTTCTAATATTTACCCAGTATTTTTGTCGATTTTGTATATTTTTACCGAAAGTACTATAAAATTTCGCGTGCTGATTCTTTAGAAAATAAAGATTAGCTGCGGTTTTTTGTTTTTATATTAGGTGTTTTCGATTTTTTCTTCACGCTCCAGCCAAAGGTTCCCTGCTTTTTCCCGATTCCGAAGTACTCTCCGTGGGAATACACAATCGGTTTCGCGCGGTTCAGATCGAAGCGGCCGCGCTCATCCATGTATGCCTCATCCGCATGGACAGCCACAACTTTTGCAAGAAACATGTGATGCGAGCCCAGTTCGAGCACCTGCTCCACTTTACACTCGATATTAACCGGCGACTCCCCGATCATCGGTGCGGAAATCTCCTCCGCCTCGACTTTCGTCAGTTTCATCTCTTTGAACTTATCCACATCTCTTCCCGAGCGCACGCCGCAGTAGTCGGTCGCATAGCAGAGGTCCTCCGTCGTCAGGTTGATGACGAACGCACCGCTCTCTTTGATCATCTGATAGCTGTAGCGTTCCGGCCGCACCGAGATCGATACCATCGGAGGATTCGTACACACCGTGCCGGCCCAGGCAACGGTGATGATGTTGTCCTCCCCGTTCTTTCCGCGCACCGACACCATGACCGCCGGCAGCGGATACAGCATATTTCCCGCTTTCCATGTCTGTTTTCCCATTCTTATTTCTTTCCTTTCCTCTTTTTCACCCTTTTATGACCGAAAAAAGCGTGCCCCGGATCTATTTTCAGGCCCGGAACCACGCTTTTTTATTTTTTCTGTTTTTACTGATTCTGCAGCGCCATCATAAATGCCGGAATCAGCTGTTTCTTTCTCGACACAACACCCTTCAGCTCGCAGCTGACCTCGTTGACCGGAAGATCTTCAAAAGCTTTTTCGATGACTTCCTTTGCCCCGCTTCCATAATACAGAAGCTCTGTAGATTCTTCTATAATATTGGTCAGCATAAAGAATACCATCTCGATGCCGTGTTTTCCGCACTCGCTTTCCATCTGCGGCAGAAGCTGTTCCTTGATGGATTCCAGCTCGCCCGCATCGAGGGATGTAATCTGGCCGACACCAAACGTAACATCGCCCATGATGAATTTTTTGAAATCCTGGTAGAAAATTTCTTCCGGTGATTTATCTTTCAGGTTGCTTCCTGCACGGAACATTTCGGATGCAAACTCCGGAATGCTGATGCCTGCAATGTCCGCCAGTGCCTCTGCTGCCGCTTTGTCAAGAAACGTACACGTCGGCGACCGGAACATCAGCGTATCGGAAATGATGGCTGCGCAGAGCAGTCCTGCGATGTTCGGCGCGATCTCCAGCTCTTTTTCCTTATAAATTTCATACATAATCGTTCCCGTGCAGCCCACCGGCTCATTGCGGAACATAACCGGCGCCATCGTCTCAAGTGATCCCAGACGATGATGGTCGATGATCTCGAGAATCTCCGCCTCTTTGACGTTATCGACCGCCTGTGATTCCTCATTGTGATCGACGAGAATCAGTTTCTTTCCTGCATTTCCGATCAGGTTCCGACGGGAAATCGTTCCCACATATTTTCCTTTCTTGTTCAAAATCGGGAAATCGCGGTGTCTCTGATTTTTCATAACTTCTTTGATATCATCGAGGAAATCTTCGGTGTTGAACGTGATCAGATTGCTTCTGCGCATCAGATATTTGACCGGAATACTCTGGTTAATCAGACGCGCAATCGTATACGTGTCATGCGGACTGCTGATGATCACACAGCATTTTTCCTCTGCAAATTTCTGAATCGTTTTCGTCACCTTTGCGCCAAGTCCGACGATAATGCAGCTTGCATCCATCTCGATTGCACAGAGCTGGTCCTCCGCACGGTTTCCGAGAATGACAAGGTCATCTTTTTCGATGTAGTTCTCCATCGTATCCGGATGGAATGCGCCGACAACGACTTTTCCGCGGATAAAATAACCATGTTCATTTCCGACAATAACCGAACCATCCAACGTATCCGCGATACTGCGGTATTGCGTCCTTGCCAGTGACATGACATGGCTGTCATAAGAATCCATATAGGATTCTGCGATATCACTGACCGTAATCACGCCCTGCAGATCATTGTCCGGCGAAGTAATCGGCAGTGTGACCACGTTGTTGTTTTTCATCATGGAATACGCTTTCTTCACGGAAATCGTGCCCGGTACGCTCGGCACCTCATGGATTTCAATTTCCTTTACCTGCGTTCCCGCATTCGGCAGATACCCCGGTGCGCGCACGCCAAAGCGCTTCAGTACATACTCGGTCTCCTCATTGATCTGACCGGCACGCCGCGCCATGTAGGTTTTGGTTTTATCTGTCCTGTTCTTGATATCCGCATAGGCAATCGCCGAACAAATGGAATCCGTATCCGGATTTTTATGTCCAATTACATAAACTCTTGAATTTGATTTCATAATAGTACTCCTCCCTTCTGTATGTTTGTGGTATACAGTAAGTTCGTCCCGGTAGTTTTACTTCTTTTTTTGTAACGACTACAGTTACTGCTCACTTCGTGACCAGTAACCGCCGCCCTGCACATGCAAATTCGCTCCGCGAAGTTCCGGGCGGCCACCTGAATCACTTTCTCCTGCAGCCGCGCAGCAAGTGCGCGTCTCAGTAATTTTGGTAACGACTACACACATATTACCATCCTTTTTTCATCTGGTCAAAGAAAATCTTTTATGTTAAGATAAACGCAGATAGAAAAACGTGCAAAATTGAACCCGATTTTTTCATAAATCCACAATTTTCCTCTCGTTTTCCTGTTATTCTTACGAAAAAGGGGTGTTTCATTATGTCAGAAGAACAATTAACCATGGATGACTTCTCCGCAGAGCTGGAAGCTTCCTTCAAAAAAATTGAGGAAGGCGACATGCTCACCGGAACCGTCATCTCCGTAGATGAAAAAGAGGTGATTCTCGATCTGAAATACTACGCAGAGGGCGTCATCCGCGCCGAGGACTTCAGCAACGAGCCTGGCTTCTCCTTAAAAGACGCTGTTCAGGTCGGTGACGAAATCACCGCAACCGTGATCCGCAAAGACGACGGCCACGGCAACATTCTTCTCTCCCGCGCAGAGGCAAACGATATCCTCGCATGGGAAAAACTCGCACAGTACAAAGAAGAGAAAACCGTACTGGATGTAAAAGTCAAAGGAATCGTAAACGCCGGTGTTATCGCTTACGTCGAAGGAATCCGCGGCTTCATCCCGGCTTCCAAACTCTCCCTGAACTACGTGGAAGATCTGAATGAATACTTAAACAAAGACATTCAGGTACAGGTTTTTGAACTCGACAAAGAAAAAGACCGCCTGATCCTCTCCGCCCGCGAAATTCTCCGCGAGAAAGCAGACGAAGAGCGCAAAGAGAAAATCTCCAACGTAGAAGTCGGCCTCGTCACCGAAGGAACCGTTGAGAGCCTGCAGCCATACGGCGCCTTCATCAGCCTCGGAAACGGCCTCTCCGGCCTCGTCCACATCTCCCAGATCTGCGCCAAACGAATCAAACATCCATCCGCAGTCCTGGCAGTCGGCGATAAAGTCAAAGTAAAAGTCATTGCCATCAAGGACGGCAAACTCAGTCTCTCCATGAAAGCCCTCGATGACGTTGCAGCTGAGGAGATCCAGGAAGAAACCATAGAACTCCCGGAGACAGAGGAAGTGACAACGACACTGGGATCGCTGTTTAAAAATATTAAGCTGAACTAAAGTGGCTGTTCCCGTTGTTATAACAGCATTTTCCAGGGGTTTTGCAGCATCACAGATTTTACCCCCATGACACGTAAACATAAAGCAGCGGCTGTACCGGATTTTTCTTTTCCGGTACAGCCGCCACTGTTATTTTATACCGGCATCGCCGCCACAAAATAATACATCACAATAAAATGACAGAAGCTGCCACCCATCACAAACAGATGGAAAATTTCATGTGTTCCGAACTTTTTATGCTTCGCATTAAACATCGGCATTTTTAAGGAGTAAATCACCCCGCCGACCGTATAAATGATGCCGCCCGCCAGCAACCATCCAAATGCCGGCCGTGAAAGAGCCAGAAACAGCGGATGAAATGCCAGTACACACAGCCATCCCATTGCGATATACAACACTGAGGAAAACCACCTCGGACAATTGATCCAGAATGCCTTGACGAGAATTCCGCCAATTGCTGCTGCCCACACCAATGCACAAAGTACAATTCCCGTCCGTCCATGCAGCGCAATCAGACAGATCGGCGTATAACTTCCCGCAATCAGCACGGAAATCATCATATGATCAAACTTCTTCAGTCGACGGTTTACCTTCCCATTTACATCAAACGTGTGATACACGGTGCTCGCCAGATACAGCAAAATCATACTCAGCATAAACACCGCCATCGCAACCACATGCAGATGATCCGGCTCCCGCGCCGCCTTCAAAAGCAATGGCAGCGTTCCCACCACCGCCAGGATCAGCGCAATCCCATGTGTAATCGCACTGCCAGGATCCTTGATTCCATTTTTTCTGATATACTTCATTCTACTCACTCCTTTCCTGTCAGAAACGCTGTTTTATTTCAATTACCGTCTCACATAGTTTTTATTACTACTTGTTGCCGTTTCTTTTATTATAACAGGATGAAATTATTTTGCAAGTCAAAATATCTGGTTTCTTCCGGAATCGTTCGACACATTTTCACAAAAAAACAGACTTTCCGCATCCACACATTGTTGTGTCTGTTCGAAAAGTCTGTTTTTGATTCTTATTTCGCCTTGATCAGCTTCCATTTCTCTGTCCGCGAAAGCTGTTTAATCTCCCACTCCCGCCGCATCGCCTCTTCTTTGGAGGAATACGTTTCAAAATACACCAGTTTTACCGGTCTCCGGCTTTTGGTGTATTTGGCACCTTTTCCCACATTGTGTGTCTCAACGCGGTGCTCAAGATTGTTGGTCCAGCCGGTGTAAAGTGTTCCATCGCTGCATTCCACGATGTAAGTGAAATTTTTCGGATGTTCCTGCACCTTACTGCATTGCCAGCTCATCTACAGCCAGTTTCAGCGCACCCATGATACCCTGATTGTCGTTCAGGCTTGGAAGTACAATGTAGCTGTCGAGATCCTCAAGTTCTTTTGTTACAAGATATCCGTTCAGCTGTTTCTTTACTTCTTCTCTTACGAGCGGCATCATATGCTCCTGATGCATAACGCCTCCGCCCAAAACGATTCTCTGCGGGGAGAGCAGCATGATGCAGTCTACAAGTGCCTGTCCGATATAGTAAGCCTCAAGCTCCCATACCTCTTTTTTGTCTGCCAGCTCAATACCTTTTTTGCCCCAGCGTGCTTCAATGGCAGGACCTGCAGCAAGGCCTTCCAGGCAGTTGCTGTGATACGGGCATTTTCCGCCGTAAGTATCTTTCGGATGTCTGGTCAGCAGAACGTGTCCGCCTTCCGGATGAAGCATGCCGTGCAACAGCTTGCCATTGGAAATAATTCCCATTCCAACGCCCGTTCCGATGGTGATGTAAATGCTGTTGTCCAGACCTTTTGTGATTCCCCAGGTAGCCTCACCCAGTGCAGAACCGTTTACATCGGTATCAAATCCAACCGGGATGTCCAGTGCATCTGCGAAAGCGCCTACGATGTTGTAGTTCTTCCATGCTAATTTGGGAGTTGTGGTAATGTAACCATATGTTTCGGATTTTCTGTTCAGGTCGATCGGTCCAAAGCAACCGATTCCCAGTGCCTGAATGTCCTTCTCTTTGAAATACTCAATCATTTTCGGAACGGTAATTTCCGGTGTCTCGGTCGGGATAGAAATTCTCTCATAAATTTCTCCATTTGCGTTTCCAATTGCGCAGACCATCTTTGTTCCGCCTGCTTCTAATGCTCCAAGTCTCATTGTGTTTTTCTCCTCTCTTATGCTTCTGGATTTGAGCAGATTACAGAAAGTTTTCCTTCAAATCTGCATCCATTAAAATTAGCCGGTATAATAAAGTGAGTACCTTTCTTAACCGGAATACCGTTTACAGTACCCTCTCCGGCGATTACACTTACATTAGTATAATATTTTTTCGCATCCAAGGTGAATACACCGTCGATGTCGTATTTATCTACAGAGTAGAACTTGCATGTTACAAAATGGGTATGTACCGCGCCCGGGATTTCCTCTGTAAAGGTATCGATATCTGCCGTTTTAAACGGAGCCTCGATAACATCGATACTCTGCTCTACATGAAGTTGTCTCGGTTTGCCGTTCTGCAGTCTGTCATAATCGTATACACGATAGGTGATATCGCTGCTCTGCTGTGTCTCCAGAATCAGTGTGCCGCCTTTGATGGCATGTACGCATCCCGGATTGATCTGGAAGAAATCTCCCTTATGTACCGGCACTTTGCGGATGAAATCGCTCCACTCATGATTGCGGATCATTTTCTCCACTTCTGCCTTGTCTTTTGCATTGTGTCCGATAACAATTTCTGTACCCGGTTCGCAGTTCAGCACGTACCAGCACTCGGTCTTTCCAAGAGATCCATTCTCATGCTCTCCTGCATAAGCATCATCTGGATGAACCTGGATGCTCAGATCATTTTTTGCATCAATGATCTTGATCAGCAGCGGAACCTGGCTTCCCGGGTAATTTCCGAAAATTTCCGGCTCCTCTTTCCAGAGCTCACCTAATGTTTTTCCATCAAATCTTCCGCCTGCCACATGGCTCATTCCGTTGGCATGTCCGCTGATCGCCCAGCACTCGCCGGTTGTATCGCTCGGAATTTCGTAATCAAATACGTCTCTTAACTTTGTTCCACCCCAGATTGCTTCTTTGAACACCGGGTCCATAAATAAAAGCTCCATATTTTTCTAATCCTCCTTGTTTTCAGGATCTGTCCACTACGTCTATTTTAACCGATAACAGCCAAAAACGAAACCCCTAAAATGACAAACTTTCACATTTTCTGTAACCGGTTACTTTCCTTTTATTCCGCCTTTTTTCTATATCAAAACAATCCTGTTTGTTATATGTAAAGCTGACTGTTTTCAGCCAGCCTTTTTTATAAAAAGCAATCGAAAAACGGTATTTTACCATCCGCGGTCTGCGCCGCCTTTTTTGTATTCAAAACCTGTAAAAAAGATTCGATTGCGAATCCTACACTTTATAATACTTTCCCGCATCCCATTTCGTGCAGGTCCTCTTTTTTATTCCGAAATTGCCGGGAGATATACCATAGGATCAATGGCTTTTCCATCTTTTTTCATCTCAAAGAAAAGATTGCTTCCCTCTTTTACATAATATTTCGTCGGTGCTGCAACTGCTCCGATCCGTGCTGCTTTCTGAACTTTCTGGCCTGCCTCGAGGGAAACGTCTGTGAGCTGTCCGTAGATGGCTTCGTATCCATTTCCAAGATTCATGGTGACGGTGAGGCCGGTTCTTGCATCATTTTCCACACTCACAACTTCTCCGTCCGCTGCCGCCAGAACCGGAGTTCCTTCTGCCGCCGAGAAAACAACGCCTGGATTGCACTGGTAAAGATCCAGTGTCGGGAAATAAACGGTATTTTCCATGTTATACGGAATCAGAACTGTTCCAGTAACCGGCAGTTCCATGATTGTCGCTTCGCTGAACATCAGATCCTGTGCAGCCCCTGCTGTCTCAACTGCCGTTTCCTGATTTTCTGCAGAATCCACAGTTCCGGATGCTGCACTCGTTTCTTCATTCGCCGCTGTTTCTCCTGATCCTGTTTCTCCGTTCTGATCCGCCGCTGTTCCGTTTACCGCCTGCGCGTCCTGTCTTTCTGTATTCCCATCTGATTCTTCCGGTGTATTCTGAGCCGTCTCTGCATCTGCTTCTGGATTTCCCACCGCCTCTTCTTCACACGCCGCTTCCATTTCCGGCACCTGTTCCAGACTGTTTTCCACATCATCTGCCTGATCCTGTACGGCACGCGTTCCGTCTGCATCTCCCGCCGTCTCCTCCGTCTGCTGTTCTGTAGTTCCGGTGCTTTCGTCCTCTGTAAGCTGTGCCGTCTCTCCCTGTTTCGCCTGATCTGCCTTACCGTTTCTCGCATCCTGCTGCCAGGTCAGCACTCCGCCTGCAATCATCATTGCCAGTGCCGCTGTGATCACGCCGATTCTCAACTTGTCTCTTTTCATGTTCTTACCACCTCTGCTGATATCTTTTTAAGCATTTCAGAGGCGTTTCTCAATCTCTCGCTCTCCTCCTGCTTTTCCTACAGTAAGCAGTATTTCCCATCCGGCGCGATCTATACACAAAAACCGGATTTTTCCTTTCTGTTATCCACAATTTCTCCTCCGTGCTTTTTCATTTTGTGGAAAACATCTGCCGTTTCTGCGCACTTCGTGCAAAACATCCCCATCATTATCCACACTTTATTTTTGTCGTGTCAGGCGGATATTCGCAATGGTAATAGGAGACTTCCTTCATTTGGTTAAAAAAGAGCTGGAGACGGGAAAATTCCCAGTTCCAGCTCTTTTTTTTTGTTGTAATCTTTTTATTGCAGTCTTCCATACACCGTACTCGCATCCGCAATGCTGTCCACCGCAGATCCCGAATCCGTCATCGCCTCTGCCGTAACGAGTATGTACTCTTCTCCCCCGTATTCTGCAAAGCTGACCAGGCACTGACCCGCCTCATCGGTAAATCCGGTCTTTCCGCCTTCAATGACTGCCCCGTTCTCCAGTGTCGTACTCATCTCATAGCTGGTAAACCGGTGGAGCATCGTATCATACAGCGTAATTCCCTCCGGGTGTGATGCGGTAGCCTCCGTTGTGTAAACCTCCCTCGTCACGATCTCGCGAAACGTATCACTCTTCAGACACTCACTCATCAGCACCGCAATATCACGGCAGGTAGAATAATGGTTGTCGTTATGCAGTCCCGTGCAGTTCTCAAAATGCGTATTGGTAAGTCCCAGTTCTTCTGCTTTCTGGTTCATCATGGCCACAAAACCTTCTTCCGATCCGCCGACTGCTCTCGCCAATGTCTCACAGGCATCTGCGCCGGATGGCAGCAGCACACCATAGAGAAGATCACGAACCGTTGGCTGTTCGTACGGATTAAATCCCGCTACCGACGCATCCTGTGCCGTCAGTTCCTCGAAGATGTCCTCCGGAACCGTAATCGTCTCGTTCAGATCCGGAAGATTTTCAATGGTAAGCAGCGCTGTCATAATCTTTGTCATCGACGCCGGATAAATTCTCTCATCTCCGCCCAGATTCATCATCTCAGCCAGATCGCTTTCCCGCACCAGCAGGGCATGCTGACTGTTCAGACCATCTGACGAAATCTGCTGTACCGGCTCAGGCGTCGGTGTAATCTCCTCCTCCTGGCTGGAATCCGATATCGGCTCTGAACTGTCCCCAGCAAGAGAGGATGACGAAACCGAAGAGGATGCACTTGCGTTTCCATCCGTCTGTTTTTTTTCGTTCTTCTGCATCTGATATCCAAGCACGCCAATCAATCCGATAATGATAACAAGCAGAACACTTAAAATCACTTTCTGCTGAAACTGGCGTCTTCGTCTTTTGTTTTTCTTTTTTTGTGCCATAAACAGATTCCTCCGTTCTCTTTTATTCTTTCAAAGCATAGTACATTTCCTGCTCTTTTGCAAGATTTTCGCCGTAACCTTAAGATAAACATAATCAAAATTGGTCCGGTGGACCAATTTGGGATATGCAGAACAAAAAAAGAACCCTCGAAAGGGTTCCACATAGTGAAGCATCGGGGATTCGAACCCCGGACAACTTGATTAAAAGTCAAGTGCTCTACCGACTGAGCTAATGCTCCGTAAAATATGCCTAGTTCCGGAATCGAACCAGAGACACGAGGATTTTCAGTCCTCTGCTCTACCAACTGAGCTAACTAGGCATAAAATTGCGGGAGTAGGATTTGAACCTACGACCTTCGGGTTATGAGCCCGACGAGCTTCCAGACTGCTCCATCCCGCGATATCCTATTTTTGTACTTGATTTCTCAAGTAAAGCCGATGATCGGACTCGAACCGATAACCTGCTGATTACAAATCAGCTGCTCTGCCAATTGAGCCACATCGGCCGATTGCCTGATTGGCAAGTGGGTGGTGGTGGATTCGAACCACCGAAGCAATTTGCAGCAGATTTACAGTCTGTCCCCTTTGGCCACTCGGGAAACCACCCATAAAAGAATGGGACCTACAGGGCTCGAACCTGTGACCCTCTGCTTGTAAGGCAGATGCTCTCCCAGCTGAGCTAAGATCCCATTTTTCAGATATTTAGTTATGAAAAGCGACCCGGATCGGGATCGAACCGACGACCTCCGCCGTGACAGGGCGGCG
>NZ_QUGQ01000024.1:0-58913 GCF_003479155.1 Blautia sp. AF19-1 | reverse complement strand
AGTATAAAAGGCTGACGGTTATTTTTCTATACACTGTTTTATTTGACACTTACATAATAATGCGGTTAGATACAAGATTACTCCAGCCCTTTACGAGTTGGAGTAATTCACTATAATTCACATGCGATTTTTGATAGATTGGAGTTTTTCACTCCAAGGTGCCAGTTCCGCCAGCTGTTCATCGGTCATATTTTTACCCGGTCGGTTCTCCAGCAGAAATTTAAGATATCCGTAGATGTTCATCCCATGTGCTTTGGCCATCTCAACCATTGTGTAGACTACTGCGCTGGCATTCGCTCCGTCCACGGAACTGCTGAACAGCCAGTTTTTTCGCCCCACTGCGAACGGACGGATCGCATTCTCACTGAGATTATTGGTAAAGCTGCACCGCCCGTCTTCCAGATAGGTTTCCGCTATATCACGCCTGTTGAGAACATAATTCACGGCTTTATCCAGCCGGGTATTCCGGACGGGCTTTTGCTGGTCAAGCCACGACCAGAAAGCCTCCAGAACAGGTTTTTCCTTCTCGAGACGCAGTTGTTTCCGCTTTTCATAATTACCGGGATACTTTTTGTTAATGGAGTCTTCCATGGCAAACAACCGATTGCAGTACTGGACTCCCTGTACTGCAGGCTGGCTGTAGTCATACTGCTTCCCTTTGGGAACAGCGTCGATAAAGTATCGGCGGATATGTGCCCAACAGGAGCAGCGCCTGATCCCGGGCAGACTGTTATAACCCTGATAGCCGTCCGTTTCCAGATATCCGCTGTAGCCTTCCAGAAACTCCTTTGCATGGCTGCCGCTCCTGGTCGGGGAATAGCCATACAGGATGATCTCCGCAAGTCCGTCCTCACCGCTTCGGAACAGCCACATGAATGACTGGGTCTGTGCCCTGCGTCCTTCCTCTTTCAATACCTGGACCCGCGTCTCATCTGCCATCACAAAACTACGTTTCAGCAGCTCCCGATGAAAGTAATCGTACATTGGCTGAAAATAGTTCTTTGAACAGTAGATGATCCAGTTTGCAAGGGTCGTCCGGCTGATCTGCACCCCATACTGCTTCCAGTCCTTTTCCTGCCGGTAAAGTGGAAGCCCGTTGGCATACTTCTGGTACATAGTCCATGCAGCTGCAGCTGCTGATGCAGGTCCTTTTCCAAGCAGAGCTGGCGGAACCTGAGACTTTACGATCACAGGCTTTTCTGTATCGCCGAGTCCTTCCTTGCAGGAGGGGCATCCATGGCTCTGGCTGTAGTATTCGATCACTTTACAGGTGGCAGGAATGAATTCCAGTTCCCGGCGGACATATTCCTCGCCGATCAGGACCATCTGCGTACCACATACCGGACAGATCTGATCCTCTTCCGGAAGTGGGACCACTACTTTTTCAACTTTCAGGCCTTTGAAGAGTTCCTCATGTGTTGCCTTCTTTTTACGGGTATGCTCCCGGATTACCGTTTCGCCTTCCAACAGGGATGGATCCTGTTCCACTTCTGCTTCATCGAAGAGATTCTGCTGTCCCGGAATATCATCAGATCTTCTCTCGCTGGAGGGACCAAAGAGTTTTTTTGTCAGATAATCTACCTGTTCCTGAAGAGCTTTCTCATGACTGGTTTTTTCGTCAATAATAAGACGGAGAGCTTTAATCAGTTCCGTCTGCTCCGCTATCATTGTTTTCCGTTGTGATACGGTATCTTTCAGCTCTCGAAGCTGGATATCTTTTGCACTGGAAGCCATCGTTTCTCTCCTCGGATTTGATTCCTTTATTATACCAGAAATGGGGCTTTTACTAAAGGAAAACAACGCCTGAAAAATGCCGAATTTACAAGGGATTTCCGGATTTTTCTATGCAGGATTTCTGCCAGGATCCACGAGCTTTTTATTCTGCTTTGAGGGCTTTTGGCTGGTCAATATCAATCCCGGACATCAGCCAGTCAAACTCCCGCCAGGAAAGATTCCGGACCTCTGACTGCTTTCTGGGCCATTGATAACCGCCGCGGACAGACAATCGCTTATAGATCAGAACGAAGCCATCCGGTTCGCGGAACAAGGCTTTGATCCTGTCCCGTCTTCTTCCACAGAAAAGGAAGAGAGCACTGGACGACGGATCCATCTTAAGCTGGTCTTCGATAACGGTGCAGAGTCCGTCAATAGATTTCCTCATATCCGTGTAGCCACAGACAATGTAGATCTTCTCAAGTCCGGAAACATCACCTAACATGAAAACTCCTGAAGCATGCGAAAAGTCCTGGTGAGCAGAACAGGATCCGCATCATTGCTGATGCGGACTGTGATATCCTTCATAGAAACTTCAATCGTATGTGGATTGTCAAGGTTCGAATTTAGCATCTGCGATGCGGTATGCTGTTCCGGAACAATGTCAATGGGAACCACGTCCTGTTTCGGGCGTGGAACCTCAAGATGACCATAATTCGCCGCTGGGATCTGATCCGCTGCTGTTTTCCGACAACGGCTGACCCAGTTGTAAAAGGTGCTTACTGCAATGTCGTTTTCACGACACCAGTCAGCATCTGTCATGCCGCTCTGACGGCATTCATTGATAAGTCTGATCTGTTCCACCATCGGAACGCGGGTCTTGCGAGTACCTGCCATAACCTATCCTCCATAATTGTAGTGAAATAATCTAAGTATCTATCAGCTGCAATTATAGGGGAAATCTAAGGATTTGAAAATCCGCAGGAATACTTGGCGCTTACTTTACAGGGGAAACTCTATCGCTGGATATCCATTTTTGTGGGTTGACAAATGTTCAAATTAGAACTAAAATACAAGAAGTTCAAATTAGAACAAGAGGAAGGTGGAAGCATGTTTGATGAGCAGTGGCAGTTTGCCGTGGAAGTAGAACGGGAATATGCACAGTACCGCAAAAAGGTGATGATGCGTTATCATTTGTCTGCCGCAGAAGTAGATATTTTGCTGTTTCTTGCAAATAACAGTCAGTTTGATCTTGCAACAGATATTGTACGTGTGCGGAAAATGCAGAAATCACACGTTTCGCTGGCCGTAAACGGGTTGTGTGAAAAAGGCTACCTGCGAAAAGAGGGCGATATGGCAGACCGGAAGAAAGTGCATTTGAAGCTGGAACCGGCTGCGGCAGAGTGCGTTTGTTACGGACAGAAATGTCAGAAGGAATTTGGAGAATCTCTGTTTTGCGGAATTTCAGAGGAAGATAAAAAAGAATTTTTGCGGCTCTGTGAGCTGATCCGGAAAAATGTAATCGGGAAATAGAATGGAGAAAGAATGGAGAAAGAAGGAATTTCATGACTATTACAGAATTAATCGTATGTATTGTGGCCGGCCTCGGTGCCGGCCTTGGAACGGGTCTTGCGGGACTTTCTGCGGCGGCGGTCGTTTCGCCTATGCTGATCACATTTCTGCATATGCCGGCGTACCAGGCGATCGGGATAGCACTTGCATCGGATGTCCTCGCGTCGGGGGTCAGTGCGTGGACATACAAGAAAAACAAAAATATCGACATTCGCCATGGCGTGATTATGTTGATCTCCGTATTGATTTTTACACTGATCGGAAGCTTCGTTTCCTCCCTTGTGCCAAACGGAACAATGGGCGGATTTTCAAAAGGTATGACACTGCTTGTCGGCCTCAAATTTATGATTCGCCCGATCATGACAACGAAGGAAGTACAGGCAAACAAATCCGAGGAACAGAAAATCCGGCAGTCCATTCTTTGCGGTGTGTTAATTGGCTTTATCTGCGGTTTTGTCGGTGCCGGCGGCGGTATGATGCTGCTTCTGGTGCTTACAAGTGTGCTTGGCTATGAGTTAAAAACGGCGGTTGGAACGAGCGTCTTTATCATGACCTTTACTGCGCTGACCGGAGCTGTTTCACATTTCTATATCGGCGGAAAACCGAACCTTCCGATTATGATTGCCTGTGTGATCAGCACACTGGTGTTCGCGCAGCTTGGAGCAAAATGGGCGAACAGCGCAAACGTAAAAATGCTGAATCGCGTAACCGGAATCCTGCTGTGCGTGCTGGGAATGGTGATGCTGTTCTTCTGAAAAAAATCCTGTCCAATACAAAACCGGACAGGATTTTTTCTTACTATGAAAGCATGCAAATCAGGTTCTCATCGCTCCGTCCACGGAAAGAATTTCACCCGTTATATAGGAAGCCATGTCGCTTGCCAGGAAGAGAAATGCATTTGCGATATCTTCTGCCTCGCCGATTCTTCGAAGCGGGATGTGGCTGATCAGAGGATCGATCATTTCCTTCGGAAGTGCTGCAACCATATCAGTTCTGGTGATACCGGGGGCAACGGCGTTCACGCGGATGTGAAACGGTCCGAGTTCTCTTGCAAGTGACCAGGTGAGACCATTGACAGCATATTTGCTGGACGGATAGGCAACGCCGCCTGGCTGGCCACAGATGCTGACCATAGAGCTGGTGTTCAGAATACATCCGCCGCCCTGCTCTTTCATGATAGCAGCGGCCGGCAGGATTCCGTTCATCATGGCGTTCACATTCAGATCCATTACGTTGGCGAAATGTTCTGCGGTGTATTTGTCGAGCGGTGTGCTGTCGGAAACGCCGGCATTGTTTACGAGAATATCAATTCTTCCGTATTTTTCCTTGATTTTAGCAATCTCATCTGCCATGGCGGCCGCATCGGTCAGCTTTGGCCATGCGCCGGAAACGTCCCAGTCCGGGTTTTCTTCTTTCAGGGAAGCAACCGCTTTTACAACGGTCTCCTCGCGGGAGCCAAAAAGTACAACTTTCGCGCCGTTCTGTAAGAATTTTTGAACAATGGCATAGCCGATTCCCCTGGTTCCACCGGTAACAACTGCTATTTTATTCTGTAACATAAAAACCACCTCACAATCTATTTTCTTATTTCTATCATAATGGATTCCGTTGGTGAACAGTCAATACATATTTTTTGCCGGAAAAAACAGTGAATTTTTCTTAAAATCAGACGAGTTGTTACAGTGCGCCGGAGATCAGCAAACTGTAACGACGATTTTTGCGGGTAGATGAAATTGCGGTGTGGATTTCTTTGCCATAAATAGTTATAATAAAGCTAAAAAAGTGTCCAGTAAGTGTACACTTTGAGCAGAACGTATCAGAAAAAGGTGTTTTGCGGGCTGCGACTTTCTTGTTTGGAAAATATTTTCTGAATGTGCCGGGAGCAAACAAGACGGCGCGGCAGATGATAGGGTTCGCTTTGGAAGACGTTCGATGCTCCGGAAAAGATGAGGGAAACTGACAAAAAGGGAAAATGATGTACAAGGTGTGAATTCATGAGAATACAGGAAGTAATGGGAAAAACGGGACTGTCCAGACGGACGATCCATTATTACATCGATCAGAAATTAATTATCCCCCCGGTGAATGAGGGCAATGGGTATCATGATTTTACAGGGGAGGATGTACAGAAGCTTTTTATTATCCGAAAGCTGCGGGAGGCGGGGCTTTCTCTTGCGGATATCCGTGCAATTCTGCGTAAGCCGCGAACAACGCCGTTTTATCTTCATAAGCAGATGAATGAGCTGCAGACGCAGATGCTTACGATACAGAAAACGATCAGCGAGATGGACCGCTTAAGCGGCCAGCTCCCGGTCTGCCAGTCGCTCGACCAGCTTGCGGGAATGCTGGAAGACACGAATTTCAGCCCCGATGAGCCGCCGCAGTTTCAGATGGAATCGAGAGATGCCAGGCTGCTGGCGCAGTATCTCTGGATGGCTTATCTGGACACGCCGGTCACGGAGTATCAGCAGTTTCTGTGGCAGAAAATCATGCAGCAGACCATGGAACATGCGCGGACAGATCTGAAAATGATGTCCCGTTATCTGCAGTCTATTTCCCCGGAGCGGATTGATGCGACGAATATTAACCAGTATCTGCGGAACCAGAAAATCATTGCTCTCACGGGGGCGGATTATCCGACGTTTGTGGAAGAATTGAAAACTTCTCTCCTTGCGTTTGCCTCTGACCCGGTACAGCAGGAAAAATGGAGTCTCCTCTACCAGCCGCTCATCCATCCGATCGCCGCTTTCTGCGTCTCTGTCAGCGGCTGGATGCGCGAGTTCCACCCGGCATACCGCCGCTATTATGAAAACACGCACACCTGCTGCCGCATGCTGAAAGATTTCATGGACAGTCCGGAGGGAGCTTTACTGAATGCTGCGCTGAACAAAGCATTCAACGGAAACTGCGATGTGCGCACCGGTTACTACGGCGAACTCGAAGTGGCGGCAACATTTCACAAAAGCATTTATGCACTTCTGTCACCGGAACAGATCCGTGAATTTCTGGCAGGGGTGGAAGGGTAATTTTCTGAATCCATTTTAGTGTTTCTTTTTTGCGAGAATATGAAAACAAAATTTAACGGAATCAAGCAAGTAGCGAAGCGGATTGCGAGTATCCGCTTTGACTGAGCATCTGACCTTGCTTCGGAAACAGAGTTTGTGTCAAATGGGAATACAAAACAAAATAGACAATCGCCTCACGGGTCGGAAGCCCATGAGGCGATTGCGGTTTTCGAGCATGATAAAAAAAGATTCTTCAATCATGCTCGGAAATGGAAGACAGATTTTTTTTCGACGATGCGCGCGGAACGATCGTTACCGGAAGAATGATTTTTTCCGTCTCGGCGGCGGGATTTTTGAGGGCGGAAAGCAGAATCCGTCCGACTTCGCGTCCGATTCCGGCAAAATCCTGATGGATGGAGGTTATGCCGAGGCTTCGGCTGACATTTGTATCGTCGAAGCCGCAGAGGCAGAGATCCTCCGGGATGCGAAGACCGATTGTGCGGCAGGCGAGGAAAATCAGCTCGGCGATGCGGTCATTTTCGGCAATGATGGCGGTGATGCCGTCGCTGTGCATGGCAAGAAGCTTCTGCTGAAACGGTGTGCGTTTTGTGGAAAGTGCGGCATCATCGGAAAGCTCCTCGCAGCAGGTGACAAGCTGATGCGGGTCCGGCGCGATCCCGGCGGCTTTCATTTCATGCAGAAATCCGGCAAAGCGGTCGCGTACCGATGAAGTCTCAGAGAGTGGCGCCGCGGTGAAAAACGCGATGTTTCGGTGTCCCTGCCCGAGCAGATGGCGCGCTGCCTGTCGTCCGCCGTCATAGTTGTCGCAGACAACATTGTTCAGATACGGACAGTCCGTCTGCTTGTCAACGATGACGATCGGACAGCCGGAGAACATGAAATCGTTCAGCTTTTCCAGGTGAATGTTGTCGCGCTTCGGATAATAGACAAGCGCGGCAATATTTTGAGACCGGAGCAGTTCCAGTGTTGTGCGTTCCTTCGGTGAGGAAGAGCCGGTGACGTGAATGCTTAGAAAATAGCCACATTCAGCCAGCACAGCGCTTAAGCTTCCGATTGCCTCCGAAATATTTCCCTGTGTGGTGGCGAACGGAAGAAGAAGAGAAATCATTTTCGGCGTATCGGTTGCTTTGCTGTCCGGTGAAAGGCTTCGCGAAACAAAGCTTCCAACACCGCGCTTCCGGTACAGAATCCCCTGCTGTTCCAAATCCTCGATGGCACGCTTTGCGGTAATCCGGCTGACGTGGTACTGCTCCGACAGCATTTTTTCGGTGCAAAAGGATTCGTCAAACGAAAAGTCTCCGGCGTGAATGCGTGCAAGCAGGGCTTCTTTGATGATTTCATATTTTGGTTTTGTTTTTCTGGTCTGTGAATCCATAAAATTCCTCTGGGATAAAAAGATATAAAAACGTTGACTTTGTCTGCGTGTTTCTTTTGTTATTATAACGAATGCAAAAAAGCAAGTCAAATAAGAGCTGCTCGCGCCGGAATTATTTTCCTGCACACCGGAATAGCAAGTGCTCCGGTGCTGCGTGAATTGTAACAGGCCTTTTCAAACACGATTTATTGCCAGATCAGGTGTGACATGAGAAAATGGCAACTTGATATATCATATAGAAAAGAAGTGTAAAATACTTGACAGAATATCGTCTGATTTTTATAATATGATATATCAAATAGGTCGAAAGGTATTTTGAACCATTTGATACCAGATTGCAAAGAAACGAAAGGAAACAGATCATGATGAAAACAACCGTACATATTATTTCCCATTCCCACTGGGACAGAGAGTGGTATCAGTCTTTTGAAACACACCGCATGAAACTGATTGAGCTGGTGGACAATATTTTGGATAAGGCGGAAAACGACCCGGAGTTTGGAGGCTTTTTCCTCGACGGACAGGTCATCGCAATCGATGATTATCTGGAAATCCGTCCGGAGAAGCGTGCGCAGGTGGAAAAATGCATCCGCGAGGGCAAAATCCAAACCGGTCCGTGGTATATTCTGCAGGATGAGTTCCTGACGAGCGGAGAGGCATGTGTCCGCAATCTTCAGGTCGGCATGCAGGAAGCAGAACAGTACGGTGCAGTCGGGAATGTTGGTTATTTCCCGGATGCGTTTGGAAACGCAGGTCAGATGCCGCAGGTATTAAAGCAGGCAGGCATGGAGGCAGTTGTCTTCGGGCGGGGTGTCAAACCGATCGGACCGAACAACGAAGTTACCGGCGGACAGTATGAGTCTACATATTCTGAGATGATGTGGGAATCCCCGGATGGAACGAAGCTGCCGGGCATCCTGTTTGCAAACTGGTATAACAACGGCGTTGAAATTCCGGTAGACGAGGCGGAAGCGAAGGTTTACTGGGATAAAAAGCTGGCAGATGCGAGAAAATTTGCTGCAACGCATCAGCTTCTGCTGATGAACGGATGCGATCATCAGCCGCTGCAGAAGAACATTACGGAAGCAATCCGCGTGGCAAGAAAGCTGTACCCGGACATCGAGTTTATTCATTCTGATTTCAAAAAATATGTAGAAGCAATGGAGAAGGAAATCTCTGAGAACTTCTCTACGGTTAAGGGTGAGCTGACAAGCCAGGAAACCGATGGAAGATGGACGCTGGCAAATACAGCGTCTTCCTGGATCGGATTAAAACAGGACAACCGCGCGGGAGAGACGGCGCTGGAGCGAAAAGCAGAGCCTGCGGCTGCAATGGCACAGGTGTTTGGAAAAACATATCCGGAGGACCAGATGACCTACAGCTGGAAGAAGCTGATGCAGAATCATCCGCATGACAGCATCTGCGGCTGCAGTGTGGACGAGGTCAACGAAGAAATGAAGACTCGTTTTGCAAAGAGCAGACAGGTTGCGGATGCAATTTACGAGGAGAGCGTGGAGTATCTGACGAATAAGGTAAACACGGCGGCACTTCCGGGGGACGGCGAGAAAATCCCGTTTGTGGTATGGAATACATCGGGAGTGGCGAAAACACAGGTGGTGGAGAAAGAAATTCACCTGTTCCGGGATTACAATCTGTTTGTGTGGGATGGCTATGAGGCGGCAGAACAGGTGGAGCTTCCGGCAATGGTGCTGCGCGATGCGGACGGAAATGAAGTTCCGGCGAAGATTGCGGATGCGGGGATTGCGTTCGGATACGATCTGCCGGATGACCGGTTCCGTCAGCCATATATGGCGAAGAAGGTACGGGTGACGTTTGAGGCAGAGGTTCCGGCTCTTGGATACCGTACGTATTATCTGGAAACCGCAGAACAGCTGCAAAACGTGGACGTAGTTTCCGGTGACGCGAATGTGCTTGAAAATGATGCAATGAAGGTTGTTGTGAACGAGGATGGTTCTTACAGCCTTCTGGACAAGAAGACGGGCAGAACGTATGAGAACCTGGGTTGCTATGAAGACACCGGGGATATGGGCAATGAGTATATTTATATTCAGGATACCGGAAAACAGGTGATTTCCACGAAGGGCAGAAAGGCGGAGGTTTCCTGCGTGGAGCGAAATGCGTTCCGTACAGTGGTTGAAATCCGCCACAAAATGATGGTTCCGTCCGGAATGGGTGAAGAGCTGCAGCGGCAGCGCGAGATGTGTATTGATCCATATACGCGGGTGGCAAACCGCTCTTTTGAGCTGGTTGAAATGGATGTGAAGACGGTGCTTACGCTGGAAAAATCGGCGAAAGGGCTGCGTGTGGCTACCACCATCTGCAATCAGGCGAAGGATCACCGGGTTCGTGTGATTTTTCCGACGGGACTGCATACATCGATGCATATGGCGGATTCTGCGTTTGAGGTGGTTCGGAGAAATAACCGTCATAACGATACCTGGACAAATCCATGCGGATGTGAGAGACAGCAGTGTTTTGCGGCGATGGAGGACGAAAAAGGCGGCCTTCTGGTTGCAAACCGCGGATTGTATGAGTATGAGATTCTGGAAGAGCAGGACAATGCAATTGCGGTGACGCTGCTTCGCTGTGTTGCGGAGATGGGCGATTGGGGATATTTCCCGACACCGAAGGCACAGCAGCTTGGAACATTCTGTCTGGAGTTTGAGGTTGTGCCATATGCGGCCGGGGAGACCGGCACTGCATTTGAGGAAGGCTATGCGTTCCAGCAGGATCTGACGGTGGCACAGGCCGGGCTGGAGAGAGCGTTCCTTCGGAAACCGGGTCAGGTAAAGCCGGAGCTGATTGAAGGTAAACTTCCGTTAGAGATGAGTTTTCTTGCATTTGAAGGCAATGGTATTCATATGACTGCATTTAAGAAAGGTCAGAAGAAGGACGATCTGTTTGTGCGGTTCGTGAATCATATGGAGCAGGGAGAGATCCTTTCTTTTAAGAAAGAAGATTGGATGAAAGAGGTTTATCGCAGCAATGTCATCGAAGAGAAGAACGATGTGCTGACCCCGGATGCGGACGGTATTTATCATGTGTCGCTGAGGGAATTTGAGATTGCTACGTTTGGGGTTGTGAGATAAGCGGACGCTTCGGCAGGAGGGCGTGCGATCGTTGCAAAAAACGGGGAAAAAGCAAGAATAAGGTGGACTTTAGGGCAGACAAGTTATATGCTTTTGGTATAAGTAAAAAATGATTTTTTACAGGAGGGTTTTTACATGAAAAAATGGACAGACCGAATGGAAACTCCGATTCAGGCGGAGCTGATCTGTTATGATGTGAATGGAATTCACATTGTGTTTGGGGTGACAAAAGAGAAGGCGTTAAAGCTGTTTCATTTTTCAAGTGCACCGTTTGATGCAGAGAATCTCTGCCGGAAGCCGGATAACTGGTGGCCGATGGAGGGAATGCGGGAGGCTCAGATCGAAGAGAGCTTCCAGCTGGTACAGGTGAATTTTTCCGGTTATAACCGGCCGTATGAAAAGCACGGAAATAAGTACATTGTGACAGCGCCGGGCTTTATGCTGAAATTTGACTCGATTTCGGAAGAAAGAAACGAAGATGGCGATCTGCTTCGCATTGTACAGAAGGATGATGTGACGGGCGCGAGGGTAGAGTCGGTCATGCAGTTTTATGACGGTCTTCCGGTTGCAAGAATGTACAATACCGTGACGAATGAGGGCAGTGAGAACCAGACACTGGAATATATCTCAAGCTTCAGCTACTGGGGCATCGAAAAAGAGCAGAAAGAGGGCATTCCGGAGTTTATCAGCTCAGATGATAAGATGTCGATGATAGTGGTTCACAATGGCTGGCAGAAGGAGCTGACGGTGAAAAAATACCGCTTTGCAGATCTTGGCATGGCGCAGACGCAGCCGCACAACTATCAGAGAACATCGAAGACGATTGAGATTACAAATACGGGTAACTGGTCGGCGAAGGAATATGTTCCGATGGGATATATTGGGAATAGCGCAGCAGATGCGAGCCTGTTTTTTGAGATTGACCACAGCGGTTCCTGGCATTATGAAATTGGAGATCAGAACTGCCACTTTTACCTGGCTGTGAGCGGCCCGACGGAAATCCAGTCGCACTGGTCGAAAAACCTGAAGCCGGGAGACAGCTTTACAACCGTGCCGGTGGCTGTCGGTGTCGGTCATGATGATTTTGAGGAGGCAATCGGTACCTTAACGAAGTACCGCAGAAGAATTCGCCGTCCGAATAAGGACAATGAGAACCTGCCGGTTATTTTCAACGATTACATGAACTGTCTGTTTGGAGATCCGACGACAGAAAAAGAATTTCCGCTGGTGGATGCTGCCGAAAAAGCAGGATGTGAATACTTTGTCATCGATGCCGGCTGGTATGCGGACGGCAACTGGTGGGACAGTGTCGGCGAGTGGCAGGAGAGCAGAAAACGTTTCCCGAACGGCGTTCGTGAAGTGACAGATTATATCCGTTCCAAGGGTATGATTCCCGGCGTATGGCTGGAGCTTGAGGTTATGGGTATTAACTGTAAAAAGGCTTCTATTCTGCCGGATGAGTGTTTCTTCCTGCGCCATGGAAAACGTGTGTATGACAGAAGCCGTTATCAGCTTGACTTCCGTCATCCGCTGGTCGTTGAGCATGTAACGGAAGTGATCGACCGCGTGGTCAGAGATTATGGTGTCGGCTATATTAAGATGGATTACAATATCGAACCTGGTATCGGTACAGAAGTAGATGCAGACAGCTTTGGAGATGGTCTCTTAGAGCATGAGAGAGCATATCTGGCATGGCTGGATGGCATTTACAGAAAATACCCGGATCTCGTGATCGAGAACTGCTCAAGCGGCGGTCTTCGGATGGATTATGCGATGCTGGCAAGAAACAGTATTCAGTCCACCAGTGATCAGGAGGATTACCGTAACTACGCGACGATTTCGGCGAATGCGGCGATTGGTGTAACGCCGGAGCAGGCTGCGATCTGGTCGTACCCATTGCGGGATGGTACCGAAGAGGAAGTTATTTTCAACATGGTCAACGCGCTTCTGCTTCGCATTCATCAGAGCGGTCATCTGGCAGAAATTTCGCCGGAGCGGTTTGCACTGGTAAAAGAGGGAATCGACTGCTACAAAGAGATCCGCAGTGGAATCAAGGATGGTGTTCCGTTCTGGCCAATGGGATGGGCGGACAATGAGGACAAGCATCTTGCAGCCGGAATCCGGGTACCCGGAGATGTGATTTATCTTGGTGTATGGAGACGCGGCGGAGAGACGGATTTTGAAGTTCCGCTTGATCGTGCTTTTCCGGGAAAAGAGCTGGAAGTAAGCTGTATTTATCCGAAAGCGTGCGGAGATGTATTCCATTACGATGATTACAGCAAAAAACTGAAGGTCCATTTTCCGGAGACGTATATGGCGCGGCTGTTTCAGATTAAAGTGAAATAAAGTAACGATTGAGAGCCCCATTTCGCATGGCGCTGAATCGTTACGAAATAAAAACATAAATCCCCACCCACGGAATAAATTGTATGGAGTGTATCTTCAGCAATGTTTTCCGGGGAGGGGATTTTTTGCGTATTCTTACGGTACTTTCAGATCTTATGGTTCCCCTGCTGATCTTTTATGTGGTCGGATTGGGGCTTTTGATGAAGCAGGATGTGTTTGGAGATTTTTTGAACGGGGCAAAGGATGGCATGCGGACTGTGATCGGGATTGTGCCGACGCTGATCGGGCTGATGGCGGCGGTCGGGGTTCTGCGGTCATCGGGATTTCTGGAGGATTTTGGAAACCTGCTCGGAACTGTGCTGGAACCGACGGGAATCCCATCTGCGCTGGTTCCGCTCAGTGTTGTGCGTCTGTTTTCCAACAGCGCGGCGGTGAGCCTTTTGCTGGATCTTTACAAGGAGGCGGGCTGCGACTCCTTTGCTGGACGGGCAGCTTCCATTATCATGTCGTGTACCGAGACCGTTTTCTATACGATGACGGTTTACTTTGGTGCGGTTCGGATCAAAAAAACGCGGTATACTCTGGCTGGCGCCTTGTTTTCTTCTCTTGTTGGAATGACAGTCGGTGTTTTGCTTGCACGGTTGATCTGACCATTTTTTCTGATCATACCAGTGAAATGTGTTGACATTTCAAAACGATTGGAATAAGATGGAAACAACTTAAAACATACAAAGTCAATAGGAAATAAGGAAATAAAAAGTGCAGAATAAGGAGGAAATGAACGATGGCAAAGGTATATGACAGCATTTTAGATCTTGTAGGAAAAACTCCGCTGGTAGAGCTGAAACGGATCGAAGAAAAAGAAGGACTGCAGGCGAAACTGATCGCAAAAGTAGAATCCTTTAATCCGGCAGGAAGTGTCAAAGACCGTATTGCAAAAGCGATGATCGAGGATGCGGAAGCAAAAGGTCTCTTAAAGGAAGGCTCCGTTATCATTGAGCCGACCTCCGGAAATACCGGAATCGGACTGGCAGCGGCAGCAACGGTAAAAGGCTATCGCATGATCCTTACTATGCCGGAAACGATGAGTGTAGAGCGCCGGAATATCGTAAAGGCATACGGCGCAGAGGTTGTTCTGACGGATGGAACAAAAGGAATGAAGGGCGCTATCGAGAAAGCCGATGAGCTTGCAAAAGAGATTCCGAACAGCTTTATCGCAGGACAGTTTGTGAACCCGGCAAACCCGGAGACACACAAAAAGACAACCGGACCGGAGATCTGGGAAGACACCGATGGAGCAGTTGATATCTTTGTTGCGGGCGTTGGTACCGGTGGAACCATTACCGGAACGGGTGAGTACTTAAAAGAGAAAAAACCGGAAGTAAAAGTGGTAGCGGTAGAACCGGCATCCTCACCGGTGCTGTCGGAGGGTGTTTCCGGACCTCATAAGATTCAGGGAATCGGTGCAGGCTTTGTGCCGGAGACGCTGAATACCGGCATTTACGATGAGATTATCAAGGTAGAAAATGAAGACGCTTTCAAGACCGGCAGAGATCTGGCAGCCGAGGAAGCTATTCTTGCGGGAATTTCCTCCGGAGCAGCTCTGTATGCGGCGATCCAGCTGGCAAAACGTGAGGAAAATAAAGGAAAAACCATCGTTGTGCTCCTGCCGGATAACGGAGACAGATACTATTCCACAGCTCTGTTTGCCAAATAAAAGAGAACAGCCTCAGATTTTAAAATAATAGATATCAGTGAACACTGCCATCCGCGGCACTTTCTCTCCACCGCGAATGGCAGTTTCGCATATTAATTTATACCAGAAAGGGAACTTTACTTATGACACTACAACAGCTTCGCTACGTAATTCAGGCCGCAGATTCCAGATCCATGAATGAGGCGGCAAAGGCACTCTATATTTCACAGCCGAGTCTCTCTGGAGCAATCAAGGAGCTGGAAAAAGAGATCGGAATTGAGCTGTTCAAGCGCAGCAGCCACGGAACAGTACTGACCCCGGAGGGAGAGGAGTTTCTGGGTTACGCACGTCAGGTCACAGACCAGTATCAGCTTCTCGAAAACCGCTATATTTATCGCACCAAGGGAAAGAAAAAATTCAGCGTGTCGATGCAGCATTACAGTTTTGCCGTAAAGGCGTTTGTGGAGCTGGTGAAGCAGTTTGGTATGGATGAGTACGAGTTTGCGGTTTATGAGACGAGAACGTATGATGTGCTGATGGATGTAAAGAACTTCAAGAGCGAGCTTGGGATCTTATATCGGAATGACTTTAATGCGAAGGTGCTGAACAAGCTGCTGAAGGACAATAACCTTGAGTTCCACGACCTGTTTTCCTGCGGAACATACGTCTATCTATGGAAAGATCATCCGCTTGCGGATCAGGCAGAGATCACTATGGAGGAGCTGAAGGAATATCCATGCCTGTCATTTGATCAGGGAAGCAACAATTCGTTCTTCCTGGCAGAGGAAGTGCTTTCGACGTATGAATATAAGAGAATCATTAAGGCAAATGACCGCGCGACCATGCTGAATCTGATGGTCGGACTGAATGGTTATACGCTCTGCTCCGGCATTATCTGTGAGGAATTAAACGGCAGTGATTACCGCGCGGTGCCGCTTCATGCAGAGGAAAACATGATGATCGGTTATGTTTCCAGGAAGGGTATGTCGGTCAGCGCACTGGGACAGCAGTATTTGGAAGAAATTCGGAAATATAAGGAGCTTGTGCTGTAAGAAAAGGGAGAAACAAGAAGACTTTAACCGAATCAAGTAAGTCCCCTGCTTCTATTGCGAAAAGCAATAAGCAGTGGGTGGGGACTTGCTTGTATCAGGAGTGGTACAAGCCACTCCTGATAAGCTGCGAAGCAGCTATTCGGTTATGAGCAAGCTGCGAGTCCCAGTCTGTGGGAGATGAATTGCGTTTGTTACCTTGTTTTATGCAGCGTGATTGGATATAGGAATTTTAGAAGAAAAAAGAGTGGAGATAAAGAATGGTTATAGGAAAGACCTATAACTGGCCATCAATTTTCTATATTGGACAAAGCAGAAGACTGTCGCTATAATAATCCTTGTAAACAGATAGGAAATATCACAAAAACGAGAGGAAGCGAAGAGAATGAGAGCAGTTTTCGCAGAGAATCGAATCGTGATCTATGATGTCATGTGTTGCAGCGTAAGCAGATAAAACCGAAAGAAAACGGAGCCGCATTGCAGCATGGACAGAACAGGATGACAACCGGTTCCGATAGATAATAGAAAATCGAACATGAAAAGAAATAGAAAAACGAAAAACAGAACAGGAGAATACAATCATGAGCAAAAAAACAAGAGCAGAAAGAAATCTTAAATTTGAAACCTTACAGCTTCACGTAGGACAGGAAAATCCAGATCCGGCAACCGGAGCAAGAGCAGTGCCGATTTATCAGACATCTTCTTTCGTATTCAATAACTCCGATCACGCAGCAGCAAGATTCGGACTCCAGGATGCAGGAAACATCTACGGTCGTCTGACTAACCCGACCGAGGACGTTTTCGAGCAGAGAATGGCAGCACTGGAGGGCGGCGTTGCGGCACTTGCAGTAGCTTCCGGAGCAGCAGCCATCAACTACACCATCATCAACCTGGCGCAGAAGGGCGACCACATCGTATCTGCAAAGAACATCTACGGCGGTTCCTACAACCTGCTGGCGCACACTCTTCCGCAGTACGGAATCAGCACCACATTTGTTGATGTATTCGATCTGGATGAGGTTCGCGCAGCCGTTCAGGAGAACACAAAAGCCATCTACATCGAGACCCTCGGAAATCCGAACTCTGATGTTGTCGATATCGAAGCACTTGCAAAAATTGCACATGAGAACAAGATTCCGCTGGTTGTCGATAATACCTTCGCAACTCCATACCTCGTTCGTCCGATCGAGTACGGCGCAGACATCGTTGTTCATTCCGCAACCAAATTCATCGGCGGCCATGGAACTACTCTTGGCGGTGTGATCGTAGACAGCGGTAAATTCGACTGGGAGGGATCCGGAAAATTCGCATCCCTGACTGAGCCAAACCCGAGCTACCACGGCATCAGCTTCACAAAAGCAGTTGGACCTGCTGCGTTTGTTACAAAAGTACGTGCGATCCTTCTTCGTGATACCGGAGCTACGCTTTCTCCGTTCAACTCCTTCCTGCTTCTGCAGGGACTTGAGACCCTGTCTCTCCGCGTAGAGCGTCACGTTGAGAACGCACTGAAAGTTGTAAAATATCTGGAGAGCCAGCCGCAGGTTGAGAAAGTACATCATCCGTCTGTATCCGACGATCCCAAGCAGCAGGCACTGTACGCAAAATACTTCCCGAACGGCGGCGGTTCCATCTTCACCTTCGAAATCAAAGGCGATGCACAGAAAGCAAAAGATTTCATCGACAATCTGGAACTGTTCTCCCTGCTGGCTAACGTTGCCGATGTAAAATCTCTGGTAATCCATCCGGCAACCACCACGCACAGCCAGTGCACCGAGGAAGAACTGCTGGATCAGGGAATCAAACCAAACACCATCCGTCTTTCCATCGGTACCGAAAATGTCGATGATATTATCGAGGATCTGGATGAGGCATTTAAGGCAGTTCAGTAATTGGAAAACAGGTTATAGTAAATAAAACGTACGCCTCTGGCACAGTTCAAAGTGTCAGGGGCGTATTTTTCGCGTGCAATGAGGAAAAGTCCGTGCTTGCATGAGACCTTGACGAATGCCGCGATAACGAGTGAAGCGAGTTTTGGTTATGTGGGATCTTGAATGAAAGAGGAAAAAGATTTTAATGCTGGTTTTTTCATTGTTTCCGTTCGGAGCGGATACGCTGCACCGATTACAAGCGGTGGTGCGTCGAGAAGAGGAACGGCGGTGACATTTGGATGGCGGAAAAGTTCAAAGTTGCTCTCGGCAAAGAGACTGAAAGCCTCGCCGATTTCCACAGAGCTGATCGTGGATTCCAGGCGGGCCGTGCGCAGGATCTGCGGTTTTACACCTGCCTTTTCAAATAGCTGCATGCAGAGCTGATAAATCGAGGTATAGGGGTGCATGAGAATCAGCGGTTCGGCGGCAAGATCAGCGATGGTAAGAGCAGGCTTTTCGGCAAATGGATGATCGATGGGCAGCATCACGCAGAGGCGGTCTTCTGTGATGGGTTCGAAGTGGTATTTCTGCAGTGAAATCATGGAATCCCGCGCGATCACAAGGTCAAAATGGCCTGATTGCAGGCCGTCCATCAGCTCAGTCTCTTCGCATTCTTCCAGAGTCAGCTCAATTTCCAGATGCGCGTGCGTGAAGGCACGGATGCGGGAAGTGAGATGATACTGCGTCAGAAACGGAAGAGAGCCAACGCGGAGCGGCTGGCGCGTGGTTTCCTGGAAGTGATGCATTTTTTGCAGCATCTGGTGATACTGGAGGGAGAGCTCCGCGGCTTCCTGCAGAAATAGTTCGCCTGCCGGAGTCAGTACGGCCTGGCGGCGGGTGCGGTCGAAGAGGGGAAGATTCAATTCAGTCTCGAGCTTCTGGATCTGTTTCGAGAGCGTGGACTGTGCGATATGAAGATTTTCCGCGGCCTCTAAAAAGGTGTCGCATCGAACGGCCATCAGAAAAAAGTCGATCTGTTCCAGAGTCATAAGGGGAGCCTCCTTTTCGTTTGATTCATTCCATTCTGGAAACAATTGTACCACAAATCGAATTGATTCCACAAAGGTTTCTTTTTACAATAAGGGTAGAAAATGAGGATGAAAAGGCATCCTTCGGGGCGCCGTCGATAGAATAAAAGGAGAAGAACTATGGCTGAAAAAGTAAGAGATCTGCGTAGTGCGCTGGAACGATTGAGAAATATGCCGGGACAGCTTGCCGAGACAGACGTTGAGGTTGATCCGATGGCGGAGCTTGCCGGTGTTTACCGTTACGTCGGTGCGGGCGGGACCGTAAAGCGTCCGACGAAAGAAGGCCCGGCGATGATTTTTCGCAACGTAAAAGGGCACCCGGACGCCAGCGTTGCGATTGGTGTTCTGGCAAGCCGGAAACGCGTGGCTGCCCTGCTGGACTGCGAGCCGGAGAGTCTTGGAAAAATGCTGTATCACAGCGTAGAAGAGCCGATTGCACCGGTTGAATTTCAGGGCGCGCCGCCATGCCAGGAAGTGGTACATCTGGCGACCGATCCCGATTTTGATCTGAACCGTCTCGTCCCGGCGCCGACGAATACGCCGGATGATGCCGGCCCGTACATCACGCTCGGCATGTGCTACGCCTCCCATCCGGACACCGGACTGCATGATGTGACGATTCACCGTCTCTGCATTCAGGGAAAAGACGAGCTTTCGATTTTCTTCACCCCGGGCGCACGCCACATCGGCGCAATGGCAGACCGCGCGGAGGAACTGGGACAGACACTTCCGATTTCCATCAGTATCGGTGTTGATCCTGCGATTGAGATCGGTTCCTGTTTCGAGCCGCCGACAACACCGCTCGGTTACGATGAGCTTTCCGTTGCGGGTGCACTGCGGAAAGAGCCGGTAGAACTGTGCCGCTGCGTTTCCGTGAAGGAGATGGCGATTGCAAATGCAGAGTACGTCATCGAGGGCGAGGTCATCCCGGGTGTGCGTGTGCAGGAGGACCAGAACAGCCACACTGGCTATGCGATGCCGGAGTTCCCGGGCTACACCGGCCCGGCAAGTGATCAGTGCCGTCTGATTAAAGTAAAAGCCGTGACACACCGCCGCAGTCCGATTATGCAGACCTGCATCGGACCAAGTGAAGAGCACGTTTCGATGGCTGGTATTCCGACCGAGGCGAGCATCTACAGCATGGTAGAAAAAGCGATGCCGGGACGGCTCCAGAATGTGTACTGCGGTTCCGCAGGCGGCGGAAAGTATATGGCGGTTCTCCAGTTCAAAAAACTGAGTCCCAGCGACGAGGGAAGACAGCGTCAGGCAGCATTGCTGGCATTTTCGGCGTTCAGTGAGCTGAAACACGTTTTTCTGGTGGACGAGGATGTGGACTGCTTTGATATGAACGATGTGATTTGGGCAATGAATACGAGATTCCAGGGTGACGCGGACATCATCACAATTCCAGGCGTGCGGTGCCATCCGCTCGATCCGTCGAACGATCCGACGTGTTCACCGTCGATCCGCGATCATGGGATTGCATGCAAGACGATTTTCGACTGTACGGTGCCGTACGATCAAAAAGAACGGTTTGTGCGGGCGAGATTTATGGAAGTCGATCCGAAGCATTGGCTGGATGAGGAATAAAGAATACGTTTTTGGGAAAGGGAGAGCATTGTGATATGCTGAAATTTAAGAAAAATCATTATACCATAGAAGAAGTAACACTGTGCGGGGAGACGGTCCGGTTTCGGGCGTTCCGTGACCTGGTTTATGTGGAAAAACCGGTCAATGTGGAGTTTCAGAAAATGAATCTCTTTGTGCCGGAGAGTTATTATGAGGGAACGTCCATCAACGGTTACGATTTACTGAGCGCGCCGGTTTTCATGCCGAATACTGTTGGCGGCTATATGCCGGGTCCGGCGGACGAGCCGGGAGCGAATCCGTTTTTACAGGGAAAACCGAATACGATTTTCCGCGCCTTACAGCACGGCTATGTCGTAGCATCTCCAGCGATCCGCGGCAGAGTGCAGAAGGGTGAGGACGGTCATTATAATGGGAAAGCACCTGCGTGCGTAGTGGATTATAAAGCGGCTGTGCGGTATCTTCACTTTTTGGCGGATGAGCTGCCTGGCGATGAAAATAAAATCATCACCAACGGAACGAGTGCCGGCGGCGCACTGTCATCCCTGATGGGAAGCACGGGAAACCACCCTGACTACGAGCCGTATCTGCAGGCGCTCGGCGCAGCGGATGCTGGGGATGATGTGTTTGCGGCCTCCTGTTACTGCCCGATCATCAATCTGGAGCACGCGGACATGGCGTATGAGTGGGAGTTCTGCAGTGTGAATGATTTCCACCGCGCAAACATGAAAATGGACGAGGGCGGCCGCCCGGTTTTCACACCGGTGGACGGCGAGATGACGGAAGAACAGATCCGCGTGTCCGTTGAGGAAAAAGCCCTGTTTCCGGCGTATGTGAGCAGCCTTGGATTAAAAGACGAAAACGGAGCTCCGCTGACGCTCGATGCGGACGGCGAAGGTTCTTTGAAAGAGTATGTCAAACACATTGTGATGGAATCCGCACAGAGAGCGCTTGACGGCGGCGTGGATTTAGCGGATAAAACGTGGCTGACCATCGAAAACGGCAAAGTGCAGAGCATGGATTTTGCGGCGTATGTCAAAGACATCACCCGCATGAAAACCGCACCGGCCTTCGATGCGCTGGATCTGGAAAGCCCGGAGAATGATCTGTTTGGAAATGAGATGACGAACTGCCGTCATTTCACGGAATACAGTGCGGCCAACACCAAAGTGCAGGGTGAGCGCGCAGAAAAAAAGATCGTGAAAATGCTGAATCCAATGGAATATGTCATGGATGAAATGGCGCAAAAGGCACACCATTTCCGCATCCGCCACGGCGAGTGCGACCGCGATACCTCGCTGGTGATCTCGGCGATGCTGGTATTAAAACTTCGTGAGGCAGGCTGTGAGGTGGATTATCATTCCCCATGGAATACACCGCATGCGGGCGACTACGATCTCGACGAGTTATTCGCATGGATTGACGGAATCTGTGGATAAAGGGAGGCGTGTGACGGATGGCTGTGGAAAAACGAATTGTAGTCGGCGCATCGGGGGCGAGCGGAATGCCGCTGCTGATCAAATGTCTCGAAATTCTGCAGGATAACGAAGAATACCGTTCCCTTCTGGTGATGAGCCGCAGTGCAAAGCTGACGCTGGAACAGGAGACAGACTGGAGTGTTTCGCAGGTGGAAGCGCTGGCAGATGAAGTGCTCGAGCAGGACAACATCGGTGCAGGCCCGGCGAGCGGGTCGTACCGGACAGAAGGCATGGTGATTGTGCCGTGCAGCATGAAAACAGCGGCAGGAATTGTAAGCGGATACACCGACAATCTGCTGCTGCGTGCGGCGGATGTGACGATCAAGGAGAAACGCCCGCTTGTACTGGCAGCGCGGGAGACACCGATGAGTGAAATTCATCTGCGGAATCTGTACGAACTGTCGAGATTGTCAAATGTATGGATTGTTCCGCCGATGATGACCTTTTATCAGAAACCGGAGTCCATCGACGATATGGTGACACATCTTGCGGCCAAACTGCTTTTGCCGTTCGGCGTGGAAGTAAAGGAGTACCGGAGATGGAAAGGATGCTGACAAAAAAGACAACAGCTACAGGAGGCACGATGGAAGTGACGGTAATGAAGATCGGTGAAGATTTTCAGATCTGTCTCGCCGGAGGAGAAAAGCCGCATATCGGCTGTGTGGTGCAGGCCGTACCACGGGAATCGCTGACCGGAGACGGGAGCTGGAGTGCGACTTCCTCGGTATGGAACCGCACCGGACATAAAGATGAGGTACTGTGCCGGATGCTGGCGGAAAAAATCTGTTGTGCCTGCCGTACCGTGACCGTCTGCACCGGTGGCGTGCATATCGATGGAATTACCGGAGAGCAGATCCGGGAGATTGTGGATGCGGTAGAGAAGATGGGAGAAGAGATTGCGCAGGATTTGAGATGATAAGTAAGCATGGAAAGCGGATAAAAAGTTATTGCATTTTTCGGACATGCTTTGGGTTTGTGTTATATTTCCTATTGAATATGTAGAGAATATGGAATAAAATAAAAGAAGGTATTTTTATCATGACATATATTCGGAGGAAATAAAATGAAAGTTTCGACAAGAGGACGGTATGCGCTTCGTCTGATGCTGGATCTGGCACTCAACAATACCGGCGAACCGGTGCGTTTGAAAGATGTGGCAAAGCGGCAGGAGATTTCGGAAAAATATCTGGAACAGATCATCTCGATTTTGAATAAAGCTGGTTTCGTAAAAAGTGTGCGCGGCCCGGCGGGCGGTTATTCCCTGAAACGAAAGCCGGAAGAATATACCGTGGGCATGATCCTGCGTCTGACCGAGGGCAGCCTTGCGCCGGTGGACTGTGTAGAAGACGGCGCCGACTGCGGCAGGGAAGATCAGTGCGTTACGGTGATGCTCTGGAAAAAACTGAACGATGCCATCAACAGTGTGGTGGACAATATTACGCTGGCAGATCTGGTGGAATGGCAGATGCAGAAGTCGAATGAGTATGTAATCTGACGGCAGACAGAATAAGCGATAACGTCCAATGAGGGAACAGAAGAGGGAAAATGGTGAAAACATCATTTTCCTCTTTTTTACCGGTAAAAATCTGGGAGCACGGCATTTACAAGCAAAAAAAAATTTGTTAAGATAAAAAACAGGGCGCATTTGGAGAAGAAAAAAATCAGGATGCGCAAAAGTGAAGAAAATAAAAGATAAGGAGTTTCCCCTTATGAAAAAACAACAGGAAAGCCTTAAAAATATGGTATATCAGGCCATTTTGAACGGCATTTTTACCGATGAATATAAACCCAATCAAATTATCAACGAGCAGGAGCTGGTACAGAAATTCGGCTGCAGCAAGACACCGATCCGTGAAGCCCTTGTGACGCTCTGCAATGAGGGAATCCTCCGCAGCTTCCCGCGCTTCGGCTACCAGGTTGTCAGCGTGTCCCGCGAAGAGGCACAGAATATTCTGGATTTCCGCCTTGTTCTCGAGGGCGGATATCTTCGTCAGTCGATCGGACATATCACCGAAGAAAATCTGGCGGAGCTTGCCGAGATTGATGAGAGATGCAAACAGAGCACCGACAGCGTATGGGATCACTGGGAGGCGAATACGGCATTTCATCTGAAATTAATCTCCTTCTCCGGAAATGCTTATGCATATCAGGAACTCGAGCGAACCATGAACGTCTTAAAACGTGCTTATGCTCAGTTTTACTGGCAGACATGGTCCAACGTGAATCCGGCATTGGATATTGCACATCATACCGATATCATGCAGAGTATTCGGGAAAAAGATCTGGAGAAAACGCTGAATTATCTGAAAGAGGATCTGGCGGATTTTTGCGGGTGAGAAAACGTAATTACATAGAAAAACAGTCGTCGGCTATGATATAGCTTGGACGACTGTTTTTGTATATAGACTATTTCTTTTGCAAATTTCCAGTGTTTCTTTGTTTGGAATAAATACTTCCCGTGTCTTTTTATCATAAGCGAGATACCCAAGGTGAACGAACAGCGTCAGCACATCATCCTTGCTTTTTAAAGAGGTCATGTCATTTTGAAATTATGAGGTATAATTCCGAATGGAATAGCGGAAGAGTAAAATAAAACAGGATAAAGACAAAAGATCTAAAAAAGAACGAAAAAACGTCAGAAGTCAAGATTCTATTATATACCAATGATATCTGGAAAAATAGAATTGTACTTTTGACGTTTTTGATAGAGACCTGTGCATGCTGTAAAGAAAACTTTTCTGCGGGAGAAGAGATCTTTCACAGTACCTTTTTTACCAGACAGCGTTTCTTAAAAAATGAAATTCCATAACAGAAAATCTGATCGTAGTCATCCTCGTATTCCTTTGCGTACATCTTCTCGTTCATCTGCTGTAAGGCGCTGTCGCATGCGGAACTCAGATTTTCCAGAGCCTTCGTATATTTTGCTTCAAAAACTGCCACCCGGCCGTTAATGGAATCATACAAAACGACATCGCTGCGGCCTTCGCCGTGTTCTTTGTTAGAATCTACCATGTAACCGGCCCCGGTAAAGATTCCGGCAAGAAATGCATGGTAAAAGTCTTCCCGATAGTCGTGATAACTGATCGTTCTTCGAAGAAGAGCCGTCAGTTCTTGCGTAATACGATCGCAGTCACCACTCCAGATGGCATCAAACAGTGTTTTCCGGTTCCAGGTTTTTGCACTTTCATCAAACCAGCGGACCACTGTTGTCTCAAAGATTTCTTTGATTTCAGCATTCGGAATTTTCAGCTCCATCATTCCTGGAGGCAGTTCATCTGTATCAATCGTAGTTTGGGCTTTTGTAAGATATCCTGTCAGATACAGCAGACTCCAGAGGTTATCTTCAGAGGAATGTAGATAATCATACGTTAGATTTTCATCTACACGCTGCACAATGGATCCGGCAGCCATTAAAGTTTCGAGTTTTTTTGTAATACTGCTTCCGGCGTAGTCAATGAAAGACCGGATGATGGCATTGTCACTCGTGTTTTTCCAGTAGCTGACAGGACTTGCCTGGGGATTTCGCTGCAATTCCAGAAGATAATTCATCACATCCCAGGGGCAGTAAACATCGAAAGTACCAAAATGATAGCCGTCATACCACTCCTTCATGGCAGATGCTTTATCTGTAAAATCTGCAGAAAGGAGAAGCTGGTCGACTTCATGCTGAACAAAGCCAAAATATTCATTCAGTCGGGAATTGGTAATTGTATCCGAGACAAAGTTATTTGTTCCTGTAAAGATACTTTCTTTTGCAATTTTCAGACATCCTGTGATAACAGCAAAGTGAAGAGATGGATTATCTTTTAATGCCTGCATCAATCCCTTTATAACATCCATCATTTCATTATAGTATCCGTGACTGTTCGCCTTGGCGATTGGCACATCATACTCATCAATCAGCAGGATCACTTTTTTTCCATAATGCTGTTCCAACAGCCGCGTAAGAAACTGGAGGGAACGCATAATATCCGTTTTTCCGGCTTGTCGTTCCTGCAGCTGTTTAAAAAGAAACTTATCCCGATCACTTAAAGCTGTACTTTTCAAAAGGTTATCATGCTGCTGATAAAGAAGGGAAATTTCATAGACCAGCTGTTGGTAAGCATCTGAAAAATGAATACCGTCAACATTTTTGAGCGATAAAAACACAACAGGCCATTGATTCATCCATTTCTCACATAAATTCTTTTGGTGTGAAATTTCGAGGCCATCGAATAGTTTTTTTGAGTCTTTGCGGATGTCAAAAAAACTCTCCAGCATGCTCATGCCAAGCGTTTTTCCGAAACGTCGGGGTCGTGTAATTAATGTCACTTCTGCTGATGATCTCACAAGTTCTGCAATCAGACCTGTTTTGTCAATGTAGTAAAATCCACCATTACGGATTTTTTCGAAATTTGAGATGCCAACGGGAATACTTAATTTGCTCATTTCGGTCATTCCTTTCTTGTCAAACACGCGCCAGAGACTATGCATGCTGGCTTTTTAGACATAGTATCAAAACTTATGTATATGTTACCATAAAACAAGGCATGTATCAATTGAGCAAAATCAGTTATTCTTTTATTAGCAGACCTCGTTCACATCCACCCGGTCAATCATAATATTCAGAATTTCCGTATCGGTATCTTTCATGCCGACTCTTCCGATATATCCCATACTTTTAATCGTATCTTCCACATCTTCCCGAACAATACCTTCGCCCGGCTGAAAACTTCTGTGATGCTGGCCCATGTAGTGGGCGAGAATAGCAGCGTCAACAGCGGATGCAATTTTCGCCGCACAGGAGGATTTTGCCCCGTCGCAGACAATACCGCCGACGTTTCCAATGGTATTGACGATCGTCAGGCTAACATCCTCATAGGATCCGCCGGAAAGATAGGTAATGGCGGCGCCGGCTCCACAGCCTGCGCTGACGGCGCCACAGTAAGCGGAAAGACTTCCAATATATTTTTTCTGATGAACCGCGATCAGGTTGCTGACAACGAGTGCGCGGTACAGTTTTTCCTGGGAAACGTTCCATTCTTTTGCAAACTCGATGACAGGAAGGGAAACGGTCATGCCCTGGTTTCCGCTGCCGGAATTGATGACGACCGGAAGAGAGCAGCCGCTCATACGGGCATCGGAACCGGCAGCTGCATGGGCGCGGGCGCGGATTTTTACGTCATCGCCGTACTCATTCAGCAGAGTGCGGCCGACCTGTGCACCGTAAGCGTGGCGGAGACCTTCGTCAGAAATCGCAGAGTTCATGGTGATCTGGCGGTCGAGGATTTCTTTGACATCTTCGATCTTCACAGTATCGGCGAATTCGAGAATATCCTTGACGTTCAGCACACTTTTATCAACGTATTCAGGGGAATCTTCATGAGCCGCAATTTGATAAAGTATCTCACCATCTTTTACGATGCGTGAAATCAGGGTATGACGGTTTACAATCGTTACCTCCGCGCTGTGCTCTCCGGCAATGACTTTTGCAACAATGTAAAGATTCTCTACGCCTTCTTTTAAAGTACAGGTACAGAATCCCTGCTGTACCAGTTCTTTTGTCTTTTCAATATCTGCCTCGGTCACATCTTCAAGTACTTCAAGCTCGCGTTCGGCACAGCCTCCGACGACGCCAAGCGTTGCCGCAACATCAATGCCCTTCAGACCGTTGGAATTTGGAACTTTAACACCCTTTACGTTTTTGATGATGTTTCCACTGCAGCAAAGCTCAATCGATTCTGGCATCTCTCCGAGCACTTCGCGTGCTTTGGCTGCCGCATAGGCGATGGCAATCGGCTCTGTACAGCCAAGCGCCGGAACAAGCTCGTTCTTTAAAATCTTTACATAACTGTCATATAATTTCTGATCCATGAAAATTCTCCTGTGTAGTTTTTTCTATTGTTCGTAAGTTGTAAATCTTGTATCTGCTCTGATTATACTATTGATATATCACTGATAATATTAGATGTCAAGCAGAGAATTGCAATATGTAGAGAAATACCGTGAAAAACAGGAATCCATAAGACTTTTTTTAGATTAAATTGTATTTCCTTTCAAAGTGTCCTATACTGAAAAGTAGCAAAAATACACATCACGCTTTCATTTGGAGGATTTTTATGCAGAAGATTACGTTTCGAAAATTAGCTGGAGAAAAATATATTTACCCGGAACTGCAGGGACACTTTATCGAGTTTCTTGGCTCCTGTATTTATGATGGAATCTGGGTTGGAGAGGATTCGGAAATTCCGAATTATCATGGAATCCGAAAAGACCTTGTGGATGCATTTCAGAAGCTGCACCCGCCGGTGATCCGCTGGCCGGGCGGATGCTTTGCGGATGTGTATCACTGGCGGAATGGTATTGGCCCGCGGGAGCAGCGGCCGGTTACATACAATGAAAACTTCGGTACTTTCGAGACGGATCCCAATCAGTTCGGTACACACGAGATGATGGAATTTTGCGAGATGATCGGCGCGAAGCCATGGTTTAATATCAATATGATGACCGGCTCTCCATCCGAGATGCGAGAGTGGATGGAGTACTGTAACCGCAAAGAGCCGACGGCACTTTCGCAGGAACGAAAAACAAACGGCCATGAAAAACCGTTCGAGATTGAATACTGGGGTATCGGAAATGAAGTATGGGACGGCGGTGGAAAAATGACGCCGCAGATGTATGCGAACGAATACCGGAAATTCAGTTCCTCCTGTCCGTCGTTTGGAGGCGGCGATCAGGCATTTTCCATGAAATGCATCGCCAGCGGCCCGGATGGAAATAAGCCGAAAGAACGTGCTGCGTGGACGAAAGACTTTTTTAAGGAGATGGGAAAATACCGTATGCCATCGCTTTACGGCTATGATCTTCATTTTTACAACTGGAACCTGAAACAGCTTCAGACAGAGAAAAAGTTTGATGAAAAACAGTGGTATGATGTGATCAATGGATGCAAAGAGCTGGAAAATGTCATTCACGAGCAGCGCCGCCTGATAGACGCTGGTCTTGAGGCACTTCCGAAACCGGAGGGTCCGTTCCAGGCGGCACCGAGAAAATGTGAACTGATTGTCGGTGAGTGGGGCAACTGGCACAGCAGTGCGTTTAATGCGCGCCCGGCGCTGTATCAGCAGTGTACGATGCGCGATGCCGTTACAACTGCACTGACGCTCGACATCTTCCACCGCAATACCGGGGATGTGCGCATGGCATGTGTGGCACAGTCTGTCAATGTCCTGAATTCCCTGTTCCTGACGGATGGTGAGCATTGTATTCTGACACCAAACTACGATGTGTTCGATATGTATCAGGTGCATCAGGGTGCGTATACGCTTGGCTTTGAGGAAAAGAACAAAGATCCTGAGGTCTGCATCTTTGCTTCGATCAAAAATGATGATATCTACGTCAACCTCGTAAATACAAGCTACAGCGAATCAAAGAAAATCGAATTGAAATTCAAACAGTGTCCGGAATTTGTTGAGGCCAAAACACTGTACTCCAAAGATCCGCAGAACTACAATGATGCGAAACATCCGAACCGAGTCCGCTGCAAAGAAGGAAAAGCACCTGCACGGGAAAAAGACTCCTTCCAGATTGCACTGCCGGCGGCTTCGGTCAGCGTTTATCATTTCAGAAAAACAGAAACAGAAAAGTAATACATACAAAACGGGCCGCCCCGGGGAAAAGGATTGTTCCCACAGGGCGGCTCATTTCTATTACAAAAACAATTCAATCACAAACACCACGGCACAGCATACCACCGAAACCTGAAACAGGCTTGCACCAAACCATGCGGCTGCGATGCCGACGACAAGCGCGAGTGCGCCGGAAACAGGGCTCTGTGTTGCATGGACAATCGCCGGGAAGGTCATGACGGACAGCGTCACGTATGGAACGTAGTACAGAAACGACTGAATAAACTGATTTTTAATCGGCTTCCGGATCAGCGTCAGCGGCAGAATCCGGATGGTGTAGGAAACCAGGGCCATGACGGCGATATAGATATAATTATTGTACATCAGCATTTTCCTCCTCTGTCTTTACCGGGAACAGGATAGCTCCGGCGCAGGAAATCAGAACGGTGAGCAGAATCGTTCTGGTTCCGTCGGAGAGAGTGGAGATGCCCGGGAGATAGCTGCAGATAAAGCTTAAGAAAAAGCTGACGGCAACAAGACCCGCTACCACACGGCTCTTTCGCGCCGGGGGAATGATGATTGCAAGGAACATGCCGTACAGCGCCACGCTTAAGGCACTGACAGCGCGCAGCGGCAGCAGATTTCCGGCAATAATGCCAAGAGCCGTGCCGATCGACCACGCGGGAGCAGCGACGAGAATGGCACCGTATGTATAATACGGATTCAGCCAGCCCGGGCGCGCGATTGTGATGCCAAACAGTTCATCCGTTACATCGTAACCAATGAGAAAACGGTGGAAAAACGGCGTGTCCGGCGAAAAGCGCTGGGCAAGCGCACAGCTCATCAGAAGATACCGCGCATTGGCGATGAGCGTAATGATAGCGACCTGCAGATAGCCTGCGTTGGCGGCAATCAGTGTAAAGGCAGCGTATTCTCCGGCGGAAGCATTGTTGAAAAGACTGGCGAGAAAGCCCTGAAAAGGACTAAGACCTGCCTTACGCGCTGCAATGCCGAGCGAAAACGAGACCGCAAAATAGCCAAGCCCGATCGGAATGCCATCGCGGATTCCGTTGACCAGAACCTGGCGGGAAAATGAATAAGATCTTTGTGAACTCATAAAAAGCTACTTCCTTTTCCTTCGCAGAAGCTAGAGCGTGTTTGAGAAATCATTTCCGCAATCTGCAAGCCCCACTTTATGGTATATTTTGCCCTCATTCGGTTGCCGTAGCCCGCTACGCCGCCCTCATTCGGACAAAATCTCCCACAAACTGGGACTCGCAGCTTGCGAAAAGCCTTTTTCAGACACGCTCTAGAGCGTGTTTGAGAAAATTTTCCGTAATCTGAGATTCGCAGCTTACGAAAAGTTTTTTTCAGACATGCTCTGGCATCTGGCAAAAATGTTGGGGTCAAGAGATCAAAAATCCTCTTGCAAGCGAGCTTGCACCGGCTTTTTGATCTTTTGCCCTGATATCTGATGAAAATTATAGCAAGTTTCGACAGGTTCGTAAACTCTTATTTTGTTCTTGGTCGTTTCACGCAGCCACTGCTTACGCCTGCGTTTCTAAGTCTGTTGAACTGAATTGTATAAAATTATGTACAAAAACAGAAGATAAAGCTTGAAAATAGAAGAAAAATCCATTAATATCTATGTATACAAAAAACATTACCGAAGGTGGTGCTTACGATGAAACTGCGTGCGCTTGCAAAAATAAATCTTGGTCTTGATGTGACCGGAAAAAGAGAGGATGGTTACCATGAAGTCCGCATGGTAATGCAGACGATCCAGATGTACGATCAGCTGGAAATAAAGGAGAGCAAAGAACCCGGCATAAGGCTGACAACCAATCTGCCGTTTCTTCCGTGTAATGACGGAAATCTCGTATACAAAGCGGCAAAGATTCTGATGGATGAATTCGATATCCGTCAGGGTGTCGATATGAACCTGACAAAATTTATCCCGGTAGCGGCCGGCATGGCGGGCGGAAGCTCGGATGCGGCAGCAGCACTGGTAGGAATTAACCGCATGTTTCAGTTGGGTCTGACGAAACGCCAGCTGATGGAGCGGGGTGTGCAGATCGGTGCGGATGTTCCGTACTGTGTGATGCGCGGTACAGCGCTGGCAGAAGGAATCGGCGAAAAGCTGACATCCCTTCCCGGCGTACCGATGTGCTACGTGCTGATCGGAAAACCGGGCATCAATGTTTCGACGAAATTTGTCTATGGAAACCTGCATCTTGACGAGGTGACAGATCATCCTGATATCGATGGCATGGTACAGGCGATCCGGAATCACGATCTGTACGGCATCACGGACCGCATGGGAAATGTGCTGGAATCCGTGACGTGTCCGGCGTATCCGGTGATCGATGAGATCAAGGCACAGATGATGAAAAACGGTGCGGTCAATGCGATGATGAGCGGCAGCGGCCCGACCGTATTCGGCATTTTCGACGATCCGGACAAGGCAGAATTTGCCCGCGATCAGTTAAAAATAAGCGGACTGTCGAAACAGACATTCCTGACTACAGTATCAAAACCGGGAGGTACAAAGTATGGCAAAAAATGAGTTAGACCTGCAGATGGAGGATTATCAGTACCTTCCGCTCCGCGATGTCGTGTTCCGCACGCTGCGCCAGGCGATTCTGCGCGGGGAGTTAAAGCCGGGTGAACGGCTGATGGAGATCCGGCTGGCAAATCAGCTCGGCGTTTCGCGTACCCCGATCCGCGAGGCGATCCGTATGCTGGAGCTGGACGGCCTTGTGATCATGGTGCCGCGGAAGGGTGCGCAGGTAGCACAGATCACGGAAAAAGACCTGAACGATGTGCTGGAGGTGCGGCTTGGACTGGAGGAGCTGGCGGTAAAACTGGCGTGTCAGCGGATTACAGAGAGCGAACTGCAGAAGCTTTATCAGGCATCGCGCAGCTTTGAACAAATGCTGGAGACAACAGAGACGGATGATCTGCAGAAGCTTGCACAGGCAGATGTGGCATTCCATGATGTGATTTATCAGGCGACGAACAACGAGCGCCTGATTCAGCTGCTGAACAATCTGCGGGAGCAAATGTACCGTTACCGGATTGAATATTTAAAGGATGTAAAATCCCGACGTTCCCTGGTTGAGGAGCACGATGCCCTCTATGAACGTATGAAAAATCGGGATCTTGCAGGCGCACAGAAGATGATCCGCGAGCATATCGAGCGACAGCAGGAGAGTATTATGCAGACCGTACATCACCAGAGCATGACGGGTGTAGAAGAAAAATAAAAGCGTATAAAATTTCGAAAAAGGAACATTCTGTTACAGAGTAAAAAAATCGTGACAGAATGTTTTTTTATGGAATTTTGCAGAGTATATTTCTCCAGATGGTTTTTCGGAAGCTTTCAAAAGGAGGAGAAGGAGGGACGCAGGCATGGAAAAAGAGAAGACGCAGATTTCACTCACCCTGGCGGAAAATGAAAGCGTGATCCGTACATGGTGTGAAAATTGCGATGATATTCAGATCCGCCCGATGAAACTCGGCAAAACGGGCGGAACCGGTGCGCTGCTGATCTACGTAGAAGTGGCGGTGAGCTGCGTTATGTTGAAGGATTCCGTGATCGGGAAGCTGTTGAACCGTCTGATGGAGGTTCCCGAGGCAGATATCCCGGGGGTTCTCTCGGAAAATCAGCTCGGAATTTCGGACACGCTGGAATTTGACACCCTCGAGGATGCCTTTGCCTCGATGCTGGCGGGAAACGCCGTTCTCTTTGTGGACGGTTACGACTGCGCCGTCAAAATCGGTTCGAAGGGATATCCAAATATGGGAGTCCAGAAAGCCGAGTCCGAGAAAGTGCTGCGCGGCTCAAACGAGGGCTTTTCCGATTCCGTCAAAACCAACACAGCACTCGTCCGCAAGCGTCTGCGGACCACCGATCTGAAAGTGGAGGAGATACATTTTGGTGCGCGTTCTGATACGGTTCTGGCTCTGGTGTATGAGAAAGAGCTGATTTATCCGAAATTTCTGGAAGAGGTAAAACAGCAGATTGCCGGCTGGGAAGTGGACGGCGTTTTTGACAGCGGCATGGTCGAGCAGCTCTGCGAACCGCAGTGGAAATCGCCGTTCCCGCGCTTCGAGACGACCGAACGGCCGGACCGCGCGGCGATGGAGATTCTGGACGGAAGAATCCTGCTTTTATGTGATAATTCCCCGGTCGGGATTCTCTTCCCGGCATCATTTGACAGCTTTTTAAAGGTCAGTGAGGACCGGTATCATCATTTTCTGATCGTCTCATTTGAGCGGTTGCTGCGGTATGCGGCGGTCTTTCTCGCCCTATGGATTTCGGGCGGATACCTGGCTGTCACGGGCTTTCACACGCAGGTGCTTCCGACCAAACTCCTGCTGGCGTTCGCCGAAGCGCGGAAAGGCGTTCCGTTCCCCGGCATTCTGGAAATTCTTCTGATGGAATTTGCTTTTGAACTGATCCGCGAGGCCGGTGTGCGCATGCCGGGGCCGCTTGGCGGGACGATCGGAATTGTGGGCGGACTGATCATCGGAGATGCGGCGGTTTCCGCCAATCTGGTGAGCCCGATGACCGTCGTTGTGGTTGCGGTTTCGGCGCTCTGTTCGCTGGCGATTCCGAACGAAGAGTTCGGCGCACCGTTCCGGCTGCTGAAATTTGGCTTTATTTTGCTCGGCGGATGGCTCGGCATTTTCGGCATGGTGCTCGGCACATTTCTTCTCGCGGGTCATCTCGCCGGGCTTACGAGTTTTGGCATTCCCTATCTGATGCCGTTCGTCGGGAAAGGACTTGCGGGCTACCATGCGCCGAAGGATTCCGTATGGCGGCCGCCGATGCATCAGATGCGGGAGCGGCCGGTCTTTACAAAGCGCGATCAGAGAGTGCGGCTGCGGAAAAACAGAAAAGCTGCGGAGCCGGAAGAAAAACAGGAAAGGGGAGAGTGACGCATGTTTTCGGAAAATGACAGAATTTCACAGCGCCAGATGAAACGCCAGATCGTGCTCGTTCTGCTCTGCCCGGCATTCTGGCAGCTCGCAGCGTACGGCGCATCGGACGGCCTGCCCGGTATGGCAGGGATTTTCGTTGGATATGGGCTGCTGGCGGTGTGGTGCATTTATCTCGTGCGCCTTGGCGGGCTTTACTGCCGCCTGGAAAGCGTGATGGGAAAGGCTGGGAAACTCCTTCTGGCAGTGATGTATCTGTGTTATCTGCTTTTCCTCGGCGGAACACTGCTTCGCAGAATGGCGGAGCTTGCCGCCGCGTATCTGACAGCAGGTGTACCGCAGGAGCTCTGCGGACTGTTTCTGCTCGCGGCGGCCGGGTTTGGTGTCGGCAGTGAAGTACAGAAAAGAGGACGGCTGGCGGAAGCACTCTATCCGTGGATTGTGGGCGGGATTTTGATTCTGCTTCTGCTGACGGTTCCGCAGATGCATGTTTCCTCGTTTGAGGATGCCTGGAAGACAGAAAAGTCTGTTGAAATTGTGGATAACGGAATACTTTTTGGGCGGAATGTGTGGAGAACACTGGAAAATGGAACACCGATTGCGCTGCTGCCGTTTTTACTGGGGCATGTGCAGAAAGAGCACAGGGGTGTCATTCTTCCGGTGACGCAGAGTATCTGGAAAACGGGGCTTCTTGTAATTGCAGGAAGCATGGCGCTGCTTGGCGTTTTCGGCCGGTGCGGCACGGCTGCGGCGCAGGACCCGCTCTTACTGTTAATGGCAGGAACGAGCCTGCCGGGTGGATTTCTGGAGCGATTTGATATTCTGTGGATGGCATTTCTTTTGATGGGACTGCTGTTCACACTGGGAAGTCTGCTGTTTTACGTATCGCTGATCGGAGAGAAGACGGGACTGTGGAAACCGCAGAATCTCTATGTACGGATCGGTACAGTGCTTTTTATATGGCTGCTGTCATGCGCGGAAAGCGGCTGGTCGGTCCGGTACGGTTACTTTCCGTTTTTCCTTGCCATCACGGTGCTGCTCGGCTTCTGCCAGAAGCATATGAAAAAACTGCGGCTTGTGTGTCTGGCGCTGGGCAGTATGATTTTCCTGTCATCCTGCGGGGCAGTAGAGCCGGAAAAGCGGCTGTATCCACTGGCGGTTGCCTTTGATTATGTGTCGGAAGAGGCGACTGCGCCGGAAAACAGTGAAACTGGGGAAGAAACCGGGACGGTGGTCAGTGAGAGCGGCGGAGAAAAGGAGACGGCTGGCGGTAAATGGCGCGTCTGGTATGCGCCTGCGAATCTTGCGGTGGTGACTGGCCAGGGAAAGGATGAGCAGGAGGAGGGAACCGACGAGGACCCCGCATCGCTGTTCTTTGAAGCGGAGACGTTTGAGGAGATTGCGCAGCAATATGACAGCACAGAGGAATATGATCTCGACACCGGACACGTCCAGGCGATTGTATTTTCCGATGCACTGCTCAGTGACCGGGGACGGATGGAAGAACTGTTGAAGTACCTGGAACAGGACCGTGCGCTTGGGCACAGTGCCTATCTGTTTCACGCAGAAAAACCAGAAGATATCATGGAGCAGAACGGAAAACAGGTGGAGTCCGTCGGTGAGTACCTGTGCGGAATTTATGACAACCGGGTGAAAAGAAAAGAGGCGGTGACACTGGCGGACTTGTGCTATGCGTGGGAAAACGAAAGGAGCATTCCGTGGATTCCGAAAGCGCCGTAAAAGGTTTAAAGTGTATGGAATATCGGAGCGGATAGTGAGTGTCTGTGTATAAAAGTTTTGCAATCCGGCAAAACTGGAAAAAACAGGAGGCAGCATATGAATGAGAAAAAAGTACAGAGCCGGAAACGGAATCAAAATCAGACACAGAAGAAATCCAGGGACAGGCAGGCGCAGCCCCGAAATACATTTGGGAACCAGCATAGAAGTCAATTCCAGGCGGCATTTCAAATTTTCTGCCGCCGCTGGCTCCCCGTCTGCATTGCAGCGCTGATCCTTTCTGGAACCGCCAATCTTCTCCGCGAGTCCCGTCTGCAGCAGGAGGTCGCTGCAAAGATCGTGCGCTTTCACGTAAGAGCCAACAGCGACTGCGCCTCCGACCAGCAGATCAAGCTTCAGGTACGCGATGCCGTTGCCGAAGAACTACAGACGATCCTGCACGGAGCCGAAACAAAAGCAGAAACCGAAGAAATCCTGCGTGAAAACGAGCCCTCCATCCGTGCCGCCGCCCTTCAGACGCTGCGCGCAGGAGGCAGTACTGACGATATCACCGTAACGTACGGAAAAGCCAGTTTTGAGGAAAAAGAAACGGGCAATTATATTCTCCCCGCCGGAACGTACGACGCTCTTCAGATCAACATCGGCAGAGCCAAAGGGCACAACTGGTGGTGCATGCTGTACCCGTCCATCTGCTTTTCGGATGCCCTGCGTCCCGTAAACGAGGACGGCGAAAGTGCAGAAAAAGTCGAAAAAAGCCGGATTCCGCTGCAGAATCTGTTGAGTGACGCCGCCTACCGCGAAATCCTGAAAAGTGACCGGATTTCGTTCCGGTTTTTCTGGCGTTAAGCGGATTTTTCGAAAGACTTTCAAGAGAAATGATTGCAATATTCCTCCATTCGGGTTAAAATAATGTATCAGCGACCTATTTTAACCAGGGTCGTGAAATGAAAAAAGAAATGTAAAAATTCAGATATATTAAATATAGAAATGAACCCCATTCGGCATGACAAAAAAGTAATGCCGGATGAAAAATGGAGGAAAGTATGAAAGCAGACAGACAGGCGCCGATCGGCGTCTTTGATTCCGGTGTCGGCGGACTGACCGTAGTGCGTGAGATTATGCGAAACCTGCCCGACGAACGAATCGTATATTTTGGAGATACCGCGCGTGTGCCGTACGGTTCCAAATCGAAAAATACCGTCATCCGTTATTCCCGCCAGATCGTACACTTTCTGGAAACCCAGCAGGTCAAGGCAATCGTCATCGCCTGCAACACCGCAAGTGCGCTGGCACTCGATACGATCGAAAAAGAGATCGATCTCCCGATCATCGGCGTGGTAAAACCGGGCGCACAGATGGCCGTCGAGACGACGCAGAACAAGCGCGTCGGCGTCATCGCAACCGAGAGCACTATTCAGAGCGGCCTCTACCAGCAGCTTATTACCGAGGCAGATCCGGCGATCACCGTTTACGGAAAACCGTGTCCGCTGTTCGTGCCGCTCGTGGAAGAGGGCTGGACAAAAGATCCGATCACCGAGGAAGTGGCGCGCCGCTATCTGGCAGAGATTCTGGATAAAGACATCGACACGCTGATTATGGGATGCACCCACTATCCGCTGCTGCGTTCTCTGCTGCGGAAAGTAGTCGGAGAAAAAGTAACACTCGTCAACCCGGCATACGAAACCTCACAGGCACTGCGCAGACTGCTGCGGGAGCTGGATCTGGAGAATCCGGGAAACGATGAGCTGGGCCGTCAGAAATACCAGTTCTTCGCAAGCGACGGCGTGGAGCGGTTCAATGCCTTCGCACATTCCGTTCTGCCGGAGCAGATCAGCGATACGAAACAGGTACAGATTGAAAACTATTAAAAACGACATACAGAAAAGAGAGAGGAACACCAGAAAAGGATGGAAAAAGACGTACTCATCAGCATCCGCGGACTGCAGTATCTGATGGATGAGGAATCCGGCGAACAAGAACCGGTGGAGGTTATGACGACGGGTTCGTACTACAAGAAAAACGGCCATCACTTTCTGATCTATGACGAGGCAACCGAAGGCTTTGACATGATGACGCACAACATGATCAAATTTACGGAAAATGCCCTCGAGGTGCGCAAGCGCGGCCTCATTGATGTCCATATGATTTTTGAGGAGGATAAAAAGAACATTTCGTTTTATCACACGCCATATGGCATGATCAACATGGGAGTTGCGGCGACGAAGGTCAGAATGAAAGAGACGCCGGATCAGATTTTACTGAAGGCAGAATACGCGCTCGACATCAACGACAGCTACGTGGGGGACTGCGTAATCGATATCGAGGTAAGACCGCGGGAAGGCGGAAAACTGAATTTATAAAAAAATACCCGGGAAGAATGAAAATCATTCAACTCGGGTATTTTCGCGAGCAACGAGCCAAAGTCCGGGCTTGCACGAGACCTTGGCGACTGCCGCGAAAGCAAAAAGAAACACGCAAAGCGTGTTTCTTTTTGTTTCAGATGAAATTTTATTTCTCCTCGCCGCGTGCCTTGCGGAGCATTTTCTGCCAGAAGCCGTTTTTCTTTTCCGGCTGCTCTAAAGAACCGCGGATGCCGCGAACGCCGGTGATGTAGATACCGCTTACGGTAGCCTTGACTTCTTTTTTCACCGGGATCTGATCGAAGATAGCAGCGTCGCAGATCAGGGTCATGATTCTCGGACCGACTTTTGCTTTGACGATCGGCAGTTTTGCGCGACGCATCATTTTCGGTGTCTGGTCAATGACCATCTGTGGGAGTCCGGAATCTTTCATGCGAAGCTTTTTCTTATCTATGATCAACATGGAGACAGTCTGTTTCATGGCCTCCATTTGTTCCTGCTGTGCGGCCTGTTTTGTCTGTGCTTTTTTACCGAAGTAATACAGCAGACCAAGGATGACAGCGATGACAGCTAATACGATTAATACGATAATCCAGGGTTTCATCCCTCTATTCCTCCTCTGCAAAAAATAATGTGGGCATCGGAACATACAATGCCAGTCTATGAACATTCTAACATTGATTTCGGCAAAACGCAAACACATTTTAGCGCAATCCAGGCGATTTTACGGTCGAAAATCATAAGAATTTCTAAAATCGGAGCCCCAGCCTTTTTTTTACCAGACAAGTATGGTAAAATGAGATTTACAACGCGCCGGGAACGGTGTAGTATGGAGGAAAATTCAAGAATGAAAAGAAAAGCAGCAGTCATGCTTCTGCTCATGACACTGGGAGCAGCCAGTGTGAGCGGATGTGGAAAAAACAATACAACAAGCAGCAGTTCCGTATCAAGCGCAAGCAGCACAAGCGCTTCCTCAGCATCCGATGCGTCGAGCGCAGGCAGCACATCGTCCGACAGCACAGCTTCTGAGGAATACGCTTCCCCAAGTGATGTAGACGGGATTCCGGTTGTCGATGAGGAAGTTGATCCGGCAGAGTGTGTAACGCTTGGAGATTACAAAAAGCTCACACTGGAAAAGAAAGTAGAGCAGGTAACGGATGATGACGTACAGACGGCCATTATGGCAGAGACAGCTGTCACCATGGACGATCCGGATGCCACCGTACAAAAAGGCGACACCGCCGATATTGCCTATGTTGGCAAAGTTGATGGCAAGGAGTTTGACGGCGGAAGCAGCGATTCCTACAATCTGGTGATCGGATCCGGTACCTTCATCGATGGATTTGAGGATGGTGTCATTGGAATGAAAACAGGGGAGACAAAGGATCTGAACCTGAAATTCCCTGACAGCTATCAGAGTACCGATCTGGCAGGAAAAGATGTTGTGTTTACCGTTACGGTAAATGCGTTTACCCGCCCGGCAGAAAACATTGACGGATGGGAGCTCGATGATGCATGGGTAGCAAAAAATACAGATTACAGTACTGTGGAGGAATACCGTGCCGGAAAACGCGCAGAGCTGGAGGCTGCAAATGAGACGACAGCGGAAAATAATTTGCAGGACGATGCGATGAAGCAGGTAGCAGACAGCTGTACCTTCACAAAAATCCCGAAATCCTACGTCACTCTCGGCGAGGAGGATTACGATAAACGGTATACCAGCTATCTGCAGAATTACGGCATTTCCCTGGACGACTATCTGGAGCAGTATGCGGACAGAGCGACCTACAATCAGGAGAAAGCAACGTATGCAGGAACGATGGCAAAAAGTGCCCTTCTTCTGGATGCCGTAAAAGAGGCAGAAGGCTGGACAACAGATGACCAGGATTACCAGCAGATCTTAAACGATGAGGCAGCCAATGCCAATATGTCGCAGGAAGATTTCCTGAAAGCAGCCAATGACTATTACGGGGAAGATACGGTAGTGCGCAACATCATGATGGAGCGCATGATCAATATGGTTCTCGACAATGCAACAGTCAATACCGTGACTGTGGATGCAGACGGAAATACAGTAAAATAAAAAGAAAAATCACCCCGGAAAACAGGATGAAAACTTCTGTTTTCCGGGGTGATTTAACCGAATCAAGTAAGTCCCCTGCTTCCATTGCGAAAAGCAATAAGCAGTGGGTGGGGACTTGCTTGTATCAGAAGGAGTGCAAGCTCCTTCTGATAAACTGCGGAGCAGTTATTCGGTTATGAGCAAGTAGCGAAGCGGATTGCGAATATCCGCTTCGCATGTGGGAAACGAATTATGTTCGTTATGCCATGATTTTACGGAACAGATCCTTCAGATCTTCTACGCTTGCATCCTTCGGGTTGCCCGGTGCGCAGGCATCTGCGTGTGCGGAATCTGCAAGGAACTGCAGATCTTCTTCTTTGACTGCCTCGAGAACAGATGGGATTCCAACGTCTGCGGACAGCTTCTTAACAGCATCAATCGCTGCTTTTCTGTACTCTTCCTGAGTCATTTCATCTACACCTGCAACGCCCATGGCACGTGCGATTTCGCGGTATTTCTCACCGGTGCACTCCTGGTTGTATTCCATAACGATCGGAAGCATCATGGCACATGCAACACCGTGTGGGGTATCATAAACAGCACCAAGGGTGTGTGCCATGGAGTGAGCGATTCCAAGACCTACGTTGGAGAAGCCCATACCTGCGATGTACTGGCCAAGAGCCATTCCTTCGCGTCCCTCTTTGGTGTTTGCGACAGCACCGCGCAGAGATTTGGAGATGAGTTCGATGGCTTTCAGATGGAACATGTCAGTCATTTCCCATGCAGCTTTTGTGGTGTAGCCTTCGATTGCGTGAGTCAGAGCGTCCATACCGGTGGAAGCGGTCAGGCCTTTCGGCATGGAGGACATCATATCCGGGTCAACAACTGCGATGATCGGCATATCATGCGGGTCAACGCATACGAATTTACGTTTTCTTTCTACGTCGGTGATAACGTAGTTGATGGTAACCTCTGCAGCAGTACCGGCTGTAGTCGGAACGGCGATGATCGGTACACATGGATTTTTGGTCGGTGCGGTGCCCTCAAGGCTTCTGACATCCTCAAACTCCGGGTTTGCGATGATGATACCGATGGCTTTGGAGGTATCCATAGAAGAGCCGCCGCCGATGGCGATCAGATAGTCAGCGCCAGATGCCTTGAAAGCTTCTACGCCGTGTTTTACGTTTTCGATGGTCGGGTTTGGTTTGATATCGCTGTAAAGCTCATAGTCGAGTCCGTTTGCGGTCAGAATATCGGTTACTTTGGAAGTAACGTTGAATTTAATCAGATCCGGGTCAGAGCATACGAAAGCTTTCTTGAAGCCGTGTGCCTTTGCTTCATTTGCGATCTCGGCAATAGCGCCTGCTCCGTGATAAGAGGTTGCATTTAAATTAATACGATTTGCCATGATTGAAAAACTCCCTTCTAAAATGAATGAATGGTTTTACTGAACTTGTTATTATATTAACAAATCCGGAAGGGAAAAAGAAAGTGACAGAAGAAGCGAAGTGTAACACTTTAAAAAAAATCGCCATTGTGACAAAAACAACAGAACAAAATTTGTGAAAAATAACCAGAGCGTGTCTGAAAAACCATTTCCGCAATCTGCAAGTCCCACTTTGACACGCGCTCTAAGAGAGCAGCTGCAGATTCCGGAACAGTTTTTTTAAGTCTTCCGGCATTGCTCGGACGAGAAGAGCGGCAAACTCGGAAGGTGTCAGATCCATGCCGGTAAGCACCCATTTTACGGTCATGGTGATGGAACCCTGACAGTACATCTCGAGAAGAAAATGCATTTCCGGTGAAACCGGACTGCCGCTTTTTTCGTGAATCAGATTTTCGTAGAACGCGAGAATCAGGTCGAAATCGTGCTCACGCAGAGAATTCTGCTTGTCGTAGCGGAAGGCAGCGGCGAAAAAAGCTTTTTCTTTCTGAATATAGGTAAATTTCTTTTCCAGACTGTCAAAAACGGTCGTTCCGCGACCCATATGTTCGAAGGATTTTGTCAGTAATTTATCAAAATACCAGTTGATCAGATCGTATTTGTCGAGAAAATTGCGGTAGAAGGTCTGGCGGGTAACACCACAGATTTCACAGATCTGGCGCACGGTGATCTCTTCAACGGGTGTTGTTTTCATGCACTCCTTCATGGATTCGGCAAGACGGTATTTTGTTTTTTCTCCTTTGGGAGCAGATACGGTGGAATGGATCATCCGGGCAGTTTCCTTTCGTTTCGAAAATTGTAACTATGCAGAGTTATGCATACATTATAACGCGAATCAGAAGAAATAAAAAGCCCTGAACATGTTTCCAGGATGAAAGCGAGAAACATGCCAAGGGCGTTATTGTTATTTTCTTTTGTTTACGGCCTGTCCGACACAGTAGCATACAGCGGCAACAGCCATGCCGTTGATGGAAGCGATGCCCCAGTGTAAGAGGTTCGCAACAATGGCACCGAGAATGACACCGGCAACCGCAAACCAGTCTACGGTTTTAAGCTTCGGCTGATCGGTTTCAAAGTCCTCTTTGTTCATGAAGTAGGCGAGTACCAGAATCGTGCCGACCGGCGGCAGGGTACAATTCAGAATGTTGAGCCAGCCGCAGAAGTTGTAGTACAGCCATACGGAGGCAACCGTTCCGATGATACCGGAAAGGAGAACCATCGGTTTTTTCCTCTGATGGAAGATGTTGGCAAGACCAAGACCTGCGGTGTACAGGGCGTTATCGTTTGTAGTCCAGATATTAAGACCGAGAACGAGAACAGCCAGGTAGAACAGGTTCAGGCGGACCATAACCTCGAAGATATCGTTTCCGCCGACAAAGATCGAGGAAACAGCACCGAAGAAAAACATCAGGGAATTTCCGATAAAGAAAGCCACAACCGTGGTGATGGCACCCGCTTTTCCGTTCTTTGCAAAACGTGCGAAGTTCGGGGTTGCGGTTCCGCCGGAAACGAAGGAGCCGATGACAAGACCGGCACCGCCGATGATAGTCAGCGATCCGCTGGATTTGGCAAACTGATCGATGATCGTTCCGTCGCCTCTCATTACGGCCATGACCATGGCGATCGTTCCGAGAATGGCAACACTTGGTACAGCGATATAGCTGACGATGGTCAGAGATTCAATACCAAAATAGGCAGAGGCGGTCATGCAGACGCCGGCAAGAATAACAAGTCCCCACTGTGCCGCAGTGCTTCCGCCGAGCAGCTCCTTGGAAACCGGAATTGCAAACATGGCAAGACCGACACCAAACCATCCGATCTGCGTAAAGCTGGTCATGGCTGACGGCAGATAGGAACCTTTTTCGCCAAAGGCTCTCTGGGACAAAAGATCAAGTGACAGACCGGTTTTTGCACCGACGTAGCCGAGCAGACCGGTATAAATACCAAGAATGATTCCACCAAGGATCAGTGATCCCAAAAAGCCCCAGAAATCGAGGCCGTCAGCGAGCTGCTGGCCTACCCACATGCTTGCCGAGAAGAAGGTGAAGCCAAGCTATAAACTTTTAACAGTGTAAGGGGTAGCAACCTGATTGTCAAGGGAAAAGGCGAATTTACATGATTTTCTTACAGAAGAAGGGAATGCGCCGCGAGAAAAGGAATTTTACCGGGTTTTGCCTTCTCCGGAAAAATATTCCTTTGTAAGTTCCACAACCTTGCCCGAAAGCAGGAAGAGCGCAATCAGGTTCGGGATCGCCATGAGGCCGTTGAAGGTCTCGGCAATGCTCCACATCAGGCCGAGATTTGCGGTGGCGCCAAGGATGGCAACCAGCGCATAGGCGGCCATAAAATATTTTGTGATTCTTTCGGAGAACAAAAACTCGATGCAGCGTGCACCGTAAAGTCCCCATCCGAGAATCGTGGAAAAGGCGAAGCAGCACATCGCGAACGCGGTGAGCAGCGAAACCCAGTTTCCGTATGTAAGGGTAAAACCGCTGATGGTCAGCTCTGCGCCGGCAGCCTGTCCGTAGGTGATGGAAGTACCGCTGCAGAGAATAACAAGTGCAGTTAAGGTACAAATCACGATCGTATCAGTAAATACCTCAAAGATACCGAACATACCCTGTTTGACCGGCTTTTTTGTGTCGGCACAGGCATGCGCGATCGAACCGGTACCAAGACCTGCCTCGTTTGAGAAAATACCGCGGGACACACCTTTTTTCACACTCATGAGCATGCTTCCGACGATACCGCCTGTAACAGCAGAGGGACGGAAGGCGCCCTCAAGGATCGATACGAAAACAGATGGAATCCGGTTGAGATTCAGTAAAATTACACCGATGGCAAGGACAATATAAAACAGAGCCATAAACGGAACGAGCTTTTCTGTTACCTGTGCGATCCGTTTGACACCGCCGAGCAGGATCAGCGCTACGAGTACCGCAATGATGATACCCTGAATCAGGTTGGAGGTCGGGATCGCGTCCTTTGAGATCACATGGTAATTCATCAGTGCGGAGTTGACTGCGGTTGTGATGGTGTTGACCTGCGTTGCATTTCCGGTTCCGAACACAGTCAGTACACCGAAAGCAGCGAAAAGATAGGCCAGAAAATGCCATTTTTTGCTGAGACCGTTTTTGATGTAATACATCGGTCCGCCGACGAGTTCCCCGTTGGCGTTTTTCTCGTGGTAGAAAACAGCCAGTGTTACCTCGGCAAATTTCGTACACATGCCGAGCAGGGCGGAAACCCACATCCAGAACACGGCACCGGGTCCGCCGATAGCGATAGCGCCGGCAACACCGGCAATATTACCGGTACCGACCGTGGCGGCAAGTGCTGTACAGACCGCCTGGAACGGTGTAATTGCGCCATCGGAAGCATCTCGTTTGCGGAACATTCTTCCGAGCGTTGTGCGGATCGCATACGGGAATTTTCGAATCTGGAGAAAACGGGTGCGCAGACTCAGGTAAAGGCCGACACCGAAAATGCAGATCATAGCCGGAACACCCCAGATAAAATTGTTCACGGCATTGTTGATGGTTTCAATCAGTTGGAGCATAGATACCTCTTTCTTTTTCATAAGCAGAAGCACTTTCTTGGAAGATCAGTGCTTTCATAAAGTAACACAATGCAAAAAGTATATCATCTCAGACGAGATTTGCAAGTTTTTTTCGAGAAAAAACGCGGACCCCCAAATTTTTTGCGATTCCGGAAAGATATATTTTCTCTAGCCTTATGGGTTTACCATGAGCCAGGCGGTTTTTTACGTTTTCTTCCAGTTTTTGTGAAGGAATGCAGCGAAGTATGATAGAATAGAGAAAAAACAGAAAAGAGGATTATTGCCATGTTTCAGGTAATTGATATGCACTGCGACACCATCCCGGCGCTGCAGTGGAAGGAAAAACAGGAGCATCTTGCGGATGCGGATCTTCAGATCAATCTGGATAAGCTGGAAAAGGGCGGCAGCCTCTGCCAGTGCTTTTCTTTATTTACGTTCCTGAAGGGACTGAAAGACGAAACACCGTTTGAGCATGTGAGAAAGCTGGCTGATCTCTGGAAATCAGAGGTGGAACGGTATCCGGACCGTATTTGTCAGATCAAAACGTATGCGGATCTGATGCAGGTACAGAAGGAAGGAAAAATAGGTGCGGTGATGACCGTCGAAGAGGGTGGTGTCTACGAGGGAAGCATAGAGAAGCTGCATACGCTGTATGATTTCGGTGTGCGGATTTCCACGCTGACCTGGAACTTTCCGAATGAGCTTGGATTTCCGAACCCGGCGCAGGAAGAGGGAAAGCCATATCTTCCGGATCTTGAAAACGGGCTGACATCGACCGGTATTGCCTTTGTCGAGGAGATGGAGCGGCTCGGCATAGTGATCGATTTATCACACTTAAATGATGCTGGAATCCGCGACGTTTTTGCGCATACGAGAGGTCCGGTCATTGCGTCCCATTCCAATGCGCGCGGCGCGTGCTTCCATCTGAGAAACCTTTCGGATGAAATGATTCGTCAGCTCGCAGAGCGTGGCGGCGTCACCGGTATCAATTTCTGTCCGTCGTTTCTGCGCGAGGAGGAGCCGGCAGCGAAAAAGGCATCGACGATGGATATGGTGCGCCATATGAAATATCTGCGCAACGTCGGCGGTATCGATATCATCGGCCTTGGAACCGATTTTGACGGTTTCAGCGGTGAAACGGATGTGCCGGACACCGCGCATATGCAGCATCTCGCAGATGTGATGAGCCACGAAGGCTTTACAGATGAGAAGATCGAGAAGGTCTTTTCCAAGAATGTACTTCGGGTGTTTAGAGAATGCTGGAAATAAAACTACAGCTCCGGTGATGCCGCCAGAAGCTCCTTTGTATAATCATTCTGCGGATGCGCAAACAGTTCTTCCGTCTCCGCGTTCTCCACAATCCGGCCTTCTTTCATCACGAGAACCCGGTCGCACATCTGATAGATCACGTTGAGGTCATGCGAGATAAAGAGAATCGAGAGCTGAAGCTCCTCCTGAAGCTGAACCATCAGCTCCATGATCTGCTTCTGAATCGTCACATCGAGAGCGGAAACCGGTTCGTCGGCAAGGATCAGGCGTGAGCCCTGGATCAGTGCGGCCGCGATGCTGACTCTCTGGCGCTGGCCGCCGGAGAGCTCATGCGGGCGGCGTTTCAGGTGCTCTGCGGAGAGGCCGACTCTTTCGGCCATCGCAAGAACCCGTTTTTTTCGTTCTTCTTTTGGAACTTTCTGCATCCGAAGCGGCTCCTCTAAAATCCAGGAGATTTTCTTCGCAGGATTCAGGGAAGAAAACGGATCCTGGAAAATCATCTGCGGATGGTCGACCTGCGAAATTATTTCGCCTTCATCTGGGCGGATAAATCCTAAGATCACTTTGGAGAGTGTCGATTTTCCGCATCCGCTCTCTCCGACGAGACCGAGAATTTCATTTTCATGAAGCTCGAAAGAGATATCATGAAGCACCGTTTTTCTCTGCTTTCCCTCCTGATAGGAGGCAGAAATATGGCTGACTTTCAGAATGTTGTTCGGACTGATTTCTTCCATGGGTTATTCCTCCTTTTCCGCCGGCGGAGCAGCTTTTTTGTCAGAGCCTGTCGGCCATTGAGCTGTTGGAGCGATTTTGATTCGCTTTCGCAACGATGTTCGTCGGTTCGGAATTGCATCGAGCAGGCGGCGGGTGTAGTCTTCCTTCGGGTGGAAAAAGACATCGTCTACACTGCCGGATTCCACAATCGTCCCATGATTCATGACGATGACCCGGTCACAGAGCGAACGGATGACGCCGAGGTCGTGTGAGATAAAAAGAATCGCCGTGTGATGGCGTTCATTGATTTTTTTCAGCAGCTTTAAGATCTGCGACTGAATCGTCACATCAAGAGCTGTTGTCGGCTCGTCTGCAATCAGAAGCTTCGGTTCTGTAATAAGCGCCGCAGCGATCATCACCCTCTGGCGCTGACCGCCGGAGAGCTGGTGCGGGTATTTTTTGCAAAGCTTTTCCGGGTCGGGAAGCTCGACCTCATGCATTATGGCAAGAACCTTTTCATGACGTTCTGCCGGTGTGCAGCTCTCATGAATCAGCAGTCCCTCTGCAATTTGTTCTTCGATGGTCAGAACCGGATTTAAAGAGGTCATCGGCTCCTGAAAAATCATGCTGATTTCTTTTCCGCGGATGCGCTGCAGATCCTGGCTGGAAGCGTGCGCAACGGAAGAACCTTCGTAGAGAATTTCTCCGCCGGATACGGCGGAATTTTCCTTTAAAAGGTGCAGAATGGAGAGTGCTGTCTGCGTTTTGCCGGAACCGGATTCCCCGACAATGCCAAGCGTCTCACCTTCTTCTAAGGAAAAGGAGATGCCTTTTACCACTTCGGTCGGTGGCGTGGTATCGTAAAATGCAATTTTTAAGTCACGTACATCGAGAAGTGCCATATCAGTTACCGCCTTTCTTCTGTAATCCGTCGCCGAGGAGCGATACGCCAAGCGCCAGTAAAATGACGGCAAGACCGGGGAAGACAGAGCCCCAGGGAGCAGTCATCAGATACGTCTGGGATTCTGAGAGCATCCGTCCAAGCGAGGCATCGGGCGGCTGGACACCGATGCCGAGAAAGCTCATGCCGGCCTCGGAGAGAACGGCGTTGTTGAAACCGATTGCTGCCATCGAAAGAAGGGACGGGACCGTATTTGGCAGGATATGTACAAATATGATCCGAAGATGGGAAACACCCATCAGACGGGCACTTTTGACATAGTCCATATCTTTGCGTGCGAGAAATTCGCTTCTGGTGATACGTGCAAAGCTCGGAATGAATACGATACCGAGTGCAAGGATCACGTTGTATTTGCCGGGACCCAGCAGCGCGATAAATACCAGCGCCAGCAGGATTCCCGGAAAGGAAACAATGACATCGTTTATGCGCATCAGGATTTCGTCAATCCATCCGCCAAAATACCCGGTGAACGCACCGACAAGAACACCAATGGTTCCGCCGAGCAGCAGAGTAGCGAAAGCGACGAAGAAGGTTGTACCGGTTCCTTTTAAGACGCGGCTGAAAATATCGCGTCCAAAGTGATCGCAGCCGAACGGGTGCGACAGAGATGGAGCAGCAAACTTGGCTGCGCCGTTCATTGCATCCGGGTCGTACGGTGTGTAGAAAAAGCCGATCAGAAGAAACAGAAGCATAAAAGCGGTGAGAACAGCTCCGATGATCAGCGTGAGATTGCGTTTCTTTTTCATAATGAAAACCCTTTCTTTTGTCGTGGGCGGCTCCCCACGACCTTTCGGTCGCGGGAGCTGATGATCGAAAGCTCCCGTCAGTCTTTTACGCGGATACGCGGATCAATTCTGCCATACAGCAGATCTACCACGAAATTGATGATAATAATGAGGGCGGCGATCAGTACAAGGATGCCCTGAACCACGGGGTAATCGCGGTTGGAGATCGAAGTGATCAGAAGATTGCCCATGCCCGGAATCGAAAAAACCTGTTCCAGAATAATGCTGTTTGCCACAATATCTGCGATTGTCATGCCCCAGAAGGTCAGTACCGGAATCAGGGCGTTTTTCAGCACATGGTGATACATAACACGGTGTGTACTGTTTCCGCGGGAATAGGCGGTGCGCACATAGTCGGCATCGAGCTGCGAGAGCACAGAGCTGCGCAGCATTTTGACAGCCATGGAACAGCGCGGAAGTGCAATGGCGGCAGACGGTGCAACAAGATAACCGATAAAACCGGAAAAATTTTCAGAAATCGGCACATAGGCGCCCGGCTGAAACCATTTGAGAATCAGACCGAAAAGATACGTGATCAGAATACCGATGAAAAATCCCGGCACAGACATGATCACCTGATTGATCGTCATGATCAGCCGGTCCAGATGGCCTCCGGCGTGCTGTGCTGTGAAAATGCCGATGGGAATCGAGACAACAAGGATCATCAGGAATGCGATAACGGTGATAGCGATGGTAATCGGAACTTTATCGCGGATCAGTTCTCCGACCGGCATCGAGTACGAATACGAGGTGCCGAGATCTCCATGAAAAAAGCCGGTTACCCACGAAGCATACCGTTCCAGAACCGGCCGATCCAGTCCCATTTCCTTTTGCAGAGCCTCAATCCGCTCCGGCGTCGCCTCCGTGCCAAGCTGCGATTTTGCCGCATCTCCGGGTATGACGGAAAAGGCAAAGAACGATAAAAAGGATACAAGAAGCAGCGTAAGAAGGAGAGAGCCGAATTTCTTTGCAATGTATTTCATGAATGGAAATTCCTCCTTGTGTAATGTAGGATACACCGGGAATTTTTCCCGGCTTATAAAAGCAGGCACAGAAAAGCTTCGGGCATATCGGTTGAAGGCTTTCGTGCACGTCATTTTTATTGTAGACAATGCAGGTGTAAATAGCAAGATAAAATTGGAATATCTCGAATTACAGAATAACAGAATAACAGGAAAAGGCCTCTTGCATAACCGGTGCGGATGATGCAAAAAGCCTTTGATAAATTGCCTTCGATAAATCCCCTGTTTAGTTTTCCATTTCCCGTCCGAGGTACGTTGCCGCTACCTGGAGGAGCTTCTTTTCCGTGTCGCCCGGCAGGGACTCCCTGTCTTTGCCGCAGAGAATGACCGAACCGATGGCATCACCGGAGGAGAGAATCGGAAAAATGAGCTCCGGCAGAGGAGTAGTATTGTCTGTGTTTTCCAAAATTGAAAAATAAGCCTTTTCACCGGGACGCGCAAGTACTGTTTTCCGGTTCAGAATCGCCTCCTCCAGCCGGCTGCTGATGGACTTGCCAAGATAATTTTTCTGTTCCGGCCCGTTTGCCGCCACAATCTGTTCCTGATCCGAAACACAGACGAGACATCCGGTCACCGTTGAAATCGATTTTGTAAACCCTGCTGCGCATTCCGCCAGCTCTTCGATCGGTGAGTATTTCTTCAGGATAATCTCACCCTCCCGTCCGGTATAAATTTCCATGGCCTGTCCCTCCCGGATCCGCATCGTGCGCCGGATTTCCTTGGGAACTACCACACGCCCCAGATCATCAATCCTTCGAACAATTCCCGTCGCTTTCATATGAAAAATTCCTCCTGTTTTTACAATGTACTTTCGGAATCTTTCTGCACTTGCTTTTGCGGCTGATTTTCCGCCAGTTGCACCCGAATTTCATCAACGTACGCGCCGCGTACGCCTCAGAAATTTAGGCACAACGGGCAAGAAATCATCTCACAAAATCAAGCACAGAAAGACTCCGAGAGTACATCACATACTTTCCATAATTTGTGTTGTATGGGTAGTATGTGGAAAAACAGGTGGAATTATGCATGGAAAGAAGAAACGTATTTCCGCTGTTTACAGCAATTTCGGAAAAAATACAGTGGAACAGCAGTGGTTAGTCTGGTTGCTCCTTTTACAGAAGACTGCGGTCTTTTCCGAGATAGAACAAAGCGATCGTATCCGGTCCGACATGGCTTCCGGTGCAGTAATCGTAAGAAGTATTGATAAATTCACGCACCTTCACTCTTTTCTGGATTTCTTCCATCATATAAAGAGATTCCTCATAGGCATCTGCATGTGCGATTCCGACGATCTGCTTTTCCGGTTCTTCGATCGTTTCACAGAAGAGACGGATCAGTTCATTTAAAACGGCCTTGCGCCCGCGGACATTCTTGTAGGAAACAATATAGCCATCTTCACTTCCACGCAGAATCGGTTTGATTTTCAGCATATTTCCGACCACAGCGACACTTCCCTTGATTCTTCCGGTACGGGAAAGATATTTCAGATCGCCGACGGTGAAAACACCGTTCATTTTGCCAACATAGGTTTCCAGAAGATCTGCCGCTTCGTCTACGTTCATGCCCCGATCGCGCATCTCGCTGGCATAGATGGCGAGGATGCCCTGTGCAAGAGAGGCATTCAGGGAATCGACGAGGCGGATTTTACGTTTTCCGCCGTATTCTTCAAGAAGCTCCTCTGCAGCAAGTCTTGCGGAGTTATAAGTTCCGCTGATGTTTTTGCTTAAGGAAAGATAGATGACATCCTGATCTGCCTCAAGAGCGGTGCGGAACGCATCCGCAAAATTTGCGGTGCTGATCAGTCCGGTCTTGATTTCACAGCCGGTGCGCATGGCATTGTAATATTCTTTTCCTTTTGCAAGCTCCTCTTCCGGTGACAGATCCGGGTCGAAGCAGACCAGCTCTTTTCCATTCACAAGATTGACGAAAGAAACGACATGGATATCGTATTTTTTCGCAGTAACAGCAGGCAGATTTGCTGCTGAATCAACAAAAACCTGAAACATAAATAAATTCTCCTTTGTAGTGTAAATGTCCCCCAAAATGATGTAACTTTTGATAAGCATTGTAACATATTGTATCACCAAAGAAGAGGGATTTCAATGGAGGATAGACAACATACTACAAAGGAGTGTGCCGACAAGTTGATTCCTGAAATCATCTGTTTTCGGAAGAAATTTGACCAGGTATCAATGCATAGTAATAATGACCAAAAACGGCAGACGTATTTTTAGTAAAAACCGCTTTTGAAATAAAATCGTTTTATCTATAAATGAGCAAGTTCGTGATTTTGCATAAAAGAAAGACACCTTGATTCTTGATGTTGTATAATGAAAGTGACGAAACAAACATTTGCAACATTTACGAAAGAAGGTGCCTCTTGCAAATACTATACATCATTCTTTATTCATATACAACCAGCTTAAGCAATTAAGGATAGAGTAAACTTACTGTCAGTTGGAGAGTTGCAGAAGATTCCCTGCTATGAACTTGACCAGATTGTTTTCTCATAGTCTACTTCTCCCACAGTGTTTTGGTAGCATTTCGTATTTGCTGAAGGTACATGAAAGTGTTCTCCTGTTAAATAATATTCTGTAAGTTATTTTCTATAGATATCCGCTGATAGTAGGTATCTATGATATCCTGCAAAGTAATCGTATTCATTTTTTCTTCGGTAGCCTTTTGAATTTCATTATAAAATCCCTGCAAAGATAACTGAATGTTAATGCCAACGCCACAATCTGGATTGGTATGAGTATCTAAATGAAGCAATGGTTTATCACCTTCAACTGCTTTATAAATATCCAGCAATGTAATCTGATCGGCTGGTTTTGAAAGAGAAGGACGGGCATGTCCGGCTACACTTGTCATAAGTTCCGCTTTTTTTAGTTTTAACATAAGCTGGCGTACAAAGCCGGGATTTGTATGGACACTTTCTGCAATTGAGGCACTGGAGAGGGATTTTTCCTGGTTGATAGCAATCAGAACCATCACATGAACAGTATCACTTAATTTCGTTGAATATTTCATGATAAGAAACTCCTTGTAGTATGATATAATGATCTTGTTTTCACGTTTTTGGGATGAAAATATTTCTGGTTTGTTTAAAACATCCTAAGTTCTCAACAGTTCTTTTTAATGTGTTGATAAACTGTACATTTTTTAATGCTTTGATGATTGTAAATAATATAATTACAACTATAATGGAGATTAAAGGAAAAGTCAACACAGATACTATAAATGTTCACAAAGGAGAACTTATGGAATACAAAAATCAAACAGAAAATCGTGCATTTCATGAAATGTTGCAGGCAGCAGTAAAACGGCTGCAAAATCGTTCCGGAGAGGAGATTGCTGCAAAAAGCGGGGCTGTTTTTCATAGCAGCCGGAATGTACTTGAGATAATGAGTTTTTATGAAACGATTGAAATTCAACTTCCTGAATTCTATATTAACTCAGACATAGATGAATGGCATTATCTGACGTTGTTGCATTATCTGGATATGGCCGATGGCACAGAAGGCTCACAGAAGCGCATTACTTTTGGTAACCTGAAAGATGGATTGATACGGGGAACCAAGTTTGACCGGACTGCAGAGCAGAAACTGGAAAAGCTTTTGCAGGATAAAGATCCTGAGAAAATTCAGAAAGCATGTAAAAACCTGGGTGCAGAATTCACAGAGACAAAGGCGGATCTGTGTGCTGTTTTTCCAGTTCTGCCAAGATATCCGGTAACTTTAAAGATATGGTTTGCAGATGAAGAATTTCCTGCATCTGGCAAAATATTTCTTCAGGATCATGCCGATCATTATCTGAGTGTAGAAGATGCGGTAACAGTTGGAGAAATTTTGTTGCAAAAATTATCGGAAGCATTTTCTTCTCTCTGATCATGAATCAGAAAACTTTCCAGCCCGGATTTGATAAATTTGTCGATTACTGTCTGAATCTGTTTCCAGTCATTACAATGATTGCGGAGCATCAGTCTGTTGATGGAAAGGCAGCCATTCATTTGAAAATAAAAAACCGATTCTGCCTGTTCAAAGGTCAGGAGGCTGTGTGACATAAGCCAGGTCACATAGCCTTCTTTTGTATTTTCTGCTATTTTTTCCAGAAGAATAGGGGCAATTGCATCATCCAGAAACAGTGCCCTGTATTGTGATTCCATCTGTATTTTCTGACAGAACGGATAGGAACAGCTTTTTTGATTTAGACAGAATAAATGATCTACAGTTGTTAACATATCCTGAGTCATATCATTAAAAATATCTGATAATACATCATAGATATCGTAGTAATGAAGATAAAAAGTGCCACGGTTGATTTCAGCATTTTTGCAGACCTCTGTAACTGTAATTTTCGTAAAACTTTTCTGCTTTAACAATTCTAAGAACGTATCTTTTATGGTTTGTCTGGTATAGCGGGTACGGCGATCTTGTTTTTTCGCTTTTTCTGACATTATATACTCCTGTATTATTTGGGATCATATGATTCCTCAACAATTTTTCTTATATGTTGAGTAACCATACAAATCTCACAGACTGATTATTGTAATTTATATAGTAACAACTATAATGAGGTTTAAAGAAAAAGTCAACAGATTGTTCAGAATTTTAGGAGGAAAAATATGGGACATGTAATTGCAGTATCAGGAAAAGGTGGCGTAGGAAAAACAACTCTTTGTGGATTGTTGATCCAGTATTTATGTGAAAGCGGAAAACGTCCGGTCCTGGCGGTGGATGCAGATGCAAATGCAAATTTGAACGAAGTGCTCGGTGTTGAGCCGGAGGTCACACTTGGGGAGCTGAGAGAAGAAATTGAGCGGGCAGGCATAGACCCACGATATCAGATTCCCTCCGGTATGACAAAACAGGCATATCTGGAAATGCGTCTTTCTGATGCGATTGCAGAAGAAGACGATTATGATTTGATGGTAATGGGACGAACCCAGGGACAGGGCTGCTATTGTTTTGTAAATGGCCTTGTACAGACCCAGGTTCAGAAACTGCAAAGCCATTATCCATATATTGTGGTTGATAACGAAGCGGGTATGGAACACATCAGCAGAGGAATTCTGCCAATGATGGAAGTTGCGATTCTTGTGAGTGACTGTTCCAGAAGAGGTGTTCAGGCAGCCGGACGTATTGCAAAGCTGATGAATGAATTAAACTTTAAACCACAGAAAACTGGATTAATCGTGAATCGTGTTCCGGATGGAAAACTGGATGCCGGAACTCTGGAAGAAATCCGAAATCAGGGATTGGAACTGTTAGGCGTTGTACCACATGATGACCAGGTATATCAGTATGACTGTGATGGAAAGCCGATCATACGGCTTCCGAAAGATTCTCCTGTAAGAAGTGCACTGGGAGAAATTGTAAAGAAGTTAGGATTGTGAGTTGGAGGATTGGAAGTTTGAAAACTGCGCGTCGCATTCTCGTTACTTCAGCCTGCAAATAAAAAGTCAATACTAAAATTGAAGAAAGTTAAAAAACTTTACAGGTTAAAAATTAGGCATTAAAATAAGGCCACCACAACCAGTGCTGGTCTGAAAGTAAAAGTTTTGAATTAGCTTGGATCAGGAAGAACAGAAAGATATTCTTTCACTCGTCCATAGTATATTCTGAGAAATTTATTAGCACCTGCAGTCATATAAACATAGTAAGGCTTACCCTGGGTGCGTTTTCTGTCCATGAATTGATATACAGGATCATCCTGAGGCATGGTTTTGATAAGAACATCCATTACTTGAAAAAGAGTCTTTCTTAAATTTGAAGATCCACGTTTGGATGTTGGGACGCTTTTTTGGGCATAGGAACCAGATTCGTTTACCCCAGGATCAACTCCGGCGAATGCAGTAAGGGCTCCTTTATGCGTGAATCTGGTTACATCACCGATCTCAGCCATAAGCTGTGGACCGAGAGATGGACCAATCCCTTTAAACTGCATGACAATTGAGTATTCAGGAAGCTTTGAGGCAGTCTCGTTCATGAGAGTGCGTATTGTTTCGACAGTAACGGAAGTACTGTTGAGCTGATTGACAGCTTGTCTGATGATATGTTTGGTTATTTCATTCTTAGGAAATACTGGAACAAGTTCCTTTGTTTTGGTGTAAATTTCTTCCGCTTTTGATTTATTGAAGGCATATTTTTTGCGCTTGCACCAGTTCTGATAATGTTCAACAAAAGCGTTTAGAGACATTTTACGAATGCAATCTACATGCCAGTATGTAGAGACAAAATCAACCCATTTCTGGGAACCATCACTGCGGGTGGGACTATTGAAATAAGTATTTGCATTTGGATAGGTCTGGTCAATGAGGCCAATAAGATTATTTTTCATAGCCGTTTTTTGTTTCACATAGAAATGGAACTGACGATTCATGACCTTTAGCTGAGCGCGTAATTCATCTGTAATACTATACGGTTCAAGACTTTGCCATTTGTCAAGAGCGTAGCGGGCAATCTTGACAGAATCAGCTTTGTCGGACTTGATTTTGCGAAGAGAATCGTTATTAAAATCTTTGACCAACTTGGGATTAACAGCACTGACAAAGAGATCTGCTGCTGAAAGCTGGTGAGCAAGTGCTTCGTAGTAGCGGCCGGTATGTTCCATTACAACCCGGGATTCACCTTCGATAGAATGAATAAGTTTAATAAGTGAATGGATATCACTGGATGTGTGCTTAATCTCAAAAGGAGAGGATACAATCTCCCCAAATGGTCTCAGAATTGTAACCATACTTTTACCTTTTGAAACATCGATACCTACTGCGTTCATAAATTTATCACTCCTTAAAAAATATTACAATGGATAAATACCAGTTTTACTCATTACCTGTTCAAACTACTGTGTGTGACACGAATGCACCTAATGTGATTCAACCTGCATAAAACGAACACTGTGAATGAGGAGCCGGTTATCAGTCTAAAGTACGGACGCGAGGTCCAAGTGATGAAGTCGATATACCATTGCATCCTACATTCTAACAGTTTAAGTAATGAGATGGATAAATCCTTACTGGAAGTAAGGGGATTACCCATAAATATATTGTAGTAGTGATGAGTTAGACGCGCAAAATTTTTACCAAAATGGGAACAAATGTTTGAGTTATTCCTATGCATATGGTATACTATTTTTATGAAGAAAGAAGTCATCTGCTTGTAGATTACCGACCACAGTTTTATATTTCAGACATGATCAAAATCATGAAGGGGAATCTTGCACACCAGATGTTCCTTTTACATCCAGAGCTAAAGAAAGAGTTGTGGGGAGGACATTTGTGGAATCCGTCTTATTGTGCTGTAACGGTCAGTGACCGGAGCCGTGAACAGGTACTTGCTTACATAGAAGGGCAGAAGGAAAAATCCCGTTAAAACCCGGAGGAAAAAGCGAATGAAAATCATATCCAGTTATGGTGTAGAATTACGAAAACAGAATATTCCGATCCGCCAGACACTGGAGATTTACCGTTCTACTGTCCGCTATCTGGTCAAAGTGTATGAATCTGTATGGGAAGAACTGGCCCAAATTGAGGAAAGTAAGAAACGTTTCAATGCAGCGGAACATCTGGTGCATACAACAAAACGGAATCCGGCCCGGTTTGACTTTGATTTCTGCTTTCCCAAGATACCATCCTATTTCAGACGGGCGGCAGTCCAGCATGCGCTTGGGAGTGTATCTTCTTATCGGACGCGTCTGGAACAGTGGAAAGCAGAGGGACAGAAAACAGGAAAGCCGTATCTGAAAAGTGAGCAGTATGCCATGCCTGTTTTTTACCACGATGTCATGTACCGTGAAAACACAGAAGAGAAAGATGCGGCCTTTTTAAAACTGTACGATGGCCATGACTGGAAATGGTTTGCTGTGCGGCTGAAACATACGGATATGGAGTATTTAAGAAAACACTGGTCGGGCAAAAAAGCTTCGGCGCCAACGTTGGAGAAAAAGCACGACAAGTATTTTCTGCGTTTTACGTATGCGGAAGAGGTATCTTTAAGCCGGACACCTGTCAAAGAACAAACGATCTGCAGTGTGGATCTCGGCATCAATACGGATGCGGTCTGTACCATCATGCGTCCAGACGGAACTATCCTGGGAAGAAAGTTTATTAACTTTCCCAGTGACAAAGACCGGATGTACCGTGTGCTGGGACGGATCCGAAGATTTCAGCGGGAACATGGATCGCGTCAGGCGCAGGGAAGATGGGCATATGCAAAACGTCTGAATACAGAGCTTGGCAGAAAGATTGCAAGGGAAATCGTTCTGTATGCGTCAGAAAAGAAGGCAGATGTGATTGTTTTCGAATATCTGGAAATGAAAGGAAAACTTTCTGGGAAGAAAAAGCAGAAACTGCAGATGTGGAGAAAACGTGATATCCAGAAACGGTGCAGACAGCAGGCACACAGAAAGGGAATCCGAATTTCCCGAATCTGTGCCTGGAACACGAGCAGGCTTGCCTTTGATGGATCAGGAGAGATTGCCCGTGATATACGGGATCATCGTCTGTGTACGTTTCAGACTGGAAAAAGATACAACTGTGAT